>PXEJ01000067.1 GCA_003566215.1 Cyanobacteria bacterium T3Sed10_376R1m
TAACGTGCTTCTGCGTCAGCATTCACGATGGATTTCGTGACGATACTCATTTATGGATTCCTCCAAGTAAATTAATAATTTAGATACTATTTGTTTTTTTTACCAGTTTTTTATGTTGCTGGTATTAAAATTTTTTGGTTCGACTTTTGAGGGTCAATCCTTGAATCAGTATAACTTAAACTTGTTACATTGATTAGTTTTATTTTAGTCAAGATGTTTTTCATCCCTTCCGAGTGCTATTGTGCAATACTGATGATCATTTTTCTTCATTTTCTTAATACTTTTTAACATTCTGTTGATTTTGGATGATAAAACCTTATCAATATTGATGTGTTTATACTTAGTCTCAATGAAGTATTTAGTAAATATTAAGTAATCTCTGTGAAACTATTTTTTGTAAACTGTTAGATAGTTAAATATCCCAATTTTTGATACCAACAAAACAAGATGAATCCCGATTTACTTCTATCTAGTTATGATTATGTTTTACCAGATGGATTGATAGCTCAAAATCCTGTTACTCCTAGAGATAGTTCTCGTTTGTTAGTGGTTAAGCCTTGTAAGGGGGTTGAGCATAGTGTTTTTTGTAATCTTCCTGATTTTTTATTACCCCATGATTTGTTGGTGTTGAATGATACGAGGGTAATTCCTGCTCGATTGTATGGCAAAAAGTCAACGGGGGCAATGGTGGAGGTTTTATTAGTGGAGGAAAAGTCCTCTGGGTGTTGGTTGGCGTTGGTTAAACCGGGTAAGCGTTTTAGTTTGGGTGCCAAGATTTTGTTTGGGAATGAGGCTACGGGGACTATGTTATCGGCTACGGTGGTGGATACGGATGAGGCTACGGGAGGACGCATATTACAGTTTGATGTGCCTGAGGGGGCTTCTTTTTGGGGTTTGTTGGATGTTTTAGGTAGTTTGCCGTTTCCTCCCTATGTGACTGATTCTCAGGCTCAACCTCAACAGTATCAGACTATTTATGCTCGTAAAGAAGGTGCGATCGCAGCACCTACTGCGGGACTACATTTCACCGAAAATCTTTTTGATCAATTAAAAAAACAACAAATTGCGATCGCAACTATTACCCTCCATGTAGGTATCGGCACATTTCGCCCCGTGGAAGTAGATGACATCTTAACCCACCAAATGCACCAAGAATGGATTGAAGTTGACCAGAAAACCATTGATTTAATTCAACAAACCAAAGCTAAAGGAGGAAGAATTATCGCCGTAGGAACAACCGTAGTAAGAGCCTTAGAAGGAGCATTTAGTCAACAAAAAAACCTTAGCCCTTACCGAGGAAAAACCGACTTATTTATTTACCCCGGCTATGAATTTAAAGTCATCGATGGCTTAATCACCAATTTTCATTTACCAAAATCTAGTTTGCTGATGTTAGTTAGTGCCTTAACTAGCAGAGAAAGACTGCTGAGAATTTATAAAGAAGCCATCAGAGAAAAATATCGTTTCTACTCCTTTGGTGACGCCATGTTTATTTTACCTTGACGATGAAATCAGATAACCTCCTACTTATCATAAAGAATGTGTCAATATACAAATAACCTCAATTTTTCTTCAGCAAAGTTATGTTAGGCAAATTCCAAAGTAGTCAACTACGTATCGAAATCAAAGCTAGTGAAAAAATTTTAGCTCAAAGTCTTCTTAATACTGAAGAGTTAAGCAAATGGTTTTTCCCCCTCAAATTAGAAAAAAAAATCTCCAAAAACCTGACCACAGGAATCAAATTTAAGAGCTATGTTGGTTTCGTGGAAATAAATCACGAAGTACAATCCATCGAAAATAACTGTTTACGGCTCATTCTAAGCAAAGGCATTGACGGCTATCAGGAATGGTGTTGGGGTGATGGCTGGGTACAATCAACCCTAGAAGGAGTTTCCTTACTGCCATTGAATTTAGGACAAACCTTAAACTTACTAAGATTTAGAGAATACGTAGCAATGAAACTAAAATCTTCGGAAAACAGTAATAAGAACAACTGAAATTGAAAGTCACTAAAAATGGCTGTTACAATGTTATTAAGTTTTGTAAAGAAAGCCAGAAAAAACCTTGAATACTTTATCAACAATAACCTCATGGAATCGACTAAGTCCAATTTGGCAAGGAAGAGAAAACGTAGTACATACAGGCTTACCTCATAGTCAACTAGCCCCTCCTTGGCAGATATTATTATTAGGGGATGGTTCACCCACAAGACACTTAAGACTTTTGACAGGAGAAAAAACCGAAGTTGATGTTATTGATATGTCATTGATAGGGATGAATCCAGATAATGCCCCATCGGATATAGAAAATGTCCCAGGTCCTAGATTAAGAAGACAGGTATGGCTAAAAACTTCGTCGGGGCAACGACTAGCTTATGCTTCCTCTTGGTGGAATGCGGACAATATCGATGAGTACCTAGAAAATCGCTCACTACCAATCTGGGAGAGTTTATCTCGTTTACACACAGAATTGTATCGAGATATTCAAGGTATTTATTATGGTTATTCTCCCGAGATAGAGAAAGGTTTTGGACAAAAAGGCCCTTTTTGGGGAAGACACTATCTTTTTTGGCACAATCGTAAACCTTTAACTTTAATTTATGAAGTTTTTTCTCCTTATCTATGTAAATATTTAGGAGATTTAACTGTTTAAGAAATTGTGGTCAAAAAATACGGGCATGATAATCAAGTTTTTATAAAACTAAAATAACTTCAGTTCAATGCAAGAATATCAAATTTAATTGACAATGGACAATTCAGTAAACTCTGATTATTTTTTTTTCAAAATTTGTTAGTTTTAACTCCAAACTCCAAACTCAGGTTAAAGTATGTCTAATTTTTTATCAGATTTACCCACAGAGCTAATACCTTTTCAAAGTGCGATCGCATTTAGTGTCATAGACTGTTTAAAAATAAAAATTAGCTCCCAAAGAAATCAAAACTTATTTATCGAAAATAAAATAGGAGGATTACCCTATTTACCAGTAGATAAAAATTACCCCACTAATGATCAAGGAGAATATTTACGCCTAGTTGCACAACTAAATTTTGCCCAAATTCCTCCCTTAAAAAACTTCCCTCAACAAGGAATTTTACAATTTTTTATCGAGTCCTGTGAACATAAATCTCGTTTTTATGGGTTAGACTTTAATAACCCAACTTTACAGGTAGGATATAACATTATTTATTATCCAGAAATTACTAAAAATATTGTTACTAATTTTGATTTTTTAGGTAATTTAGAAAAAGATTATTTTTGTCCCATTCAAGGGGAATTTAATCTTAGTTTTACAAAGGAGAAAAGTATAGTTGCTCCCTATAACGAAGACTTTGATAATTATTTATCAGAATTAAGTCAACCAGAAAATCAACAGTTATTAGAGTTATATATTAACTATTTTGATAGTAAATTTAATCAAGCAGTTCATCAATTAGGGGGACATCCTATTTTTACCCAAAGTGATCCCCGTATAGGTAAATTTAAAACCCAAGAACCTTACCAATTACTATTACAAATCGATAGCCAATATTGTGACCAAGGATATGATATTTGTTGGGGAGATTGTGGTATTGCAAACTTTTTTATCCAACCTTCAGACCTCAAAAATCTTAATTTTTCAAAGGTTTTATACAACTGGGATTGTTCATAAAGGATTCATTTGAAGCAGTCAACTTTTCTACCACCAACGATAATCAAACATTTATAGACATTTTACGATAGTAAAGACTGTAATGATAGAAAACAGTATTTTTGTTTGATTATTTCAACACAAATAAATAATAGTTTGAAATACTATTTAGAGTAATTTTATTATTAAGATTTAACTAACTTTAACAAAATATTTACTTTCCAATAAAAAAGCTTTTTGGGTAAAACGAATTGCCCAGTATCCACCCGGCACGGGAGATAAGATTGTACCTTCCTCTCCTAAGTTAATTAAGTTTGCAGACCTTAACATAGGCATTGGTTCAGCAGTTTTTAGATAAGGAGGTAGCTGTATAACCTTGATTTTATCTCCTACTTTGATTTCTTTATTATTCATTTTATTTAAGTTACTCAATTTTTAATAGTCAGGATCTAGTGAGTAAATAGGCTTTGCTAAAAAAGTGCTATGGTAAAAGAAATTGACAATTATGAGATTTTATTCTCTGGGCGTAGTCTCTGTAATTTTGTATTTTTAACTATTTTTCTGTCAAAAAAGTTTTACTTTTGTTTATTTTTTGATACTTATAGTATGCCTAAACCCTTGATATTTGTACTTTGTGATTTATTCAGCAGACCCCCTCTTTGAGGAAGGGGGAAACAATTCAGAATGCCCATAAATTCCTTAACTTGATTATACTGGGTTTTGTTAACTCAGAAAAACCGATCAAGTTTTGAAAATCCTGATTAAGTCACAAAATTAGGGTGTTTGCCATATTCTTTGATGATAGGCTTCGGGTTGAACATAGGGATCTTGCCAAGTGATATGATCATGATTATGTCCGTGATCATGACTATTTTCATTATGATCGTGACTATGTCCATGATCATGACTGTGAGAGTCTTGATTTTCTAAAGCGTTAAGACGAAATTTGCACATTTCACAATTCATCTTTACTTCCCCTAGCTGAGTTTCTATTTCTCTTTCCCGAATTAATTGGAATAGTTCGGGTTGGATACCCATTTCTGGTAAACAATCAATTTGTATATTTTGATGTAGTTCTTGGTATTCTTGAGTAATGCGAAAAATTTTTTTCATCAATGCACCCATGAATAAAAAGTAGGGTAAAACAATGATTCTTTTGGGTTGGTAGAGTAATGCTCGTCTAAAACCTTCTTCTAAACGGGGGTGAGAGATACCAATAAAACAGGTTTCTACGGTTTGATAGTCACTACCTTCCCACAAAATTCTAGCAAATTTGGCTACATCTCCGTTAGCGTCTGGATCGCTTGAGCCTCTACCTACAAATAATAGTACGGTTTGCTCTCTTGATATTTTTTGGGGATTATATTCGGCAGTGTCTAGGTTGGTGAGTCTTTGCTGCCATAGATTTAAGATACTAGGGTTGATACCAAAATGTCTGCCATAATGAAATTTTACTTGGGGATATTTTAATCTAGTGCGATCTAGTTCGTTGGTAACATCAAATTTGTTATGTCGGGCCGCAAATAGGAGAATGGGTAGGGCAGAAATTTCATTGTAACCTTTTTGTACACAAAAATCTACTCCTTGGGCAATGGTAGGTTGGGTTAGTTCTAGGAAGCAAGGTATTACAGGACGTGATTGGTCTAGTTTTTGATAGGTTTCTACGAATTCCATAAATACTTCCCTGCCGTTTTGATCCCTTGTGCCATGACCAATCATCAGTAATGGGCGTTTGATTGGCAATGGGGATAGGGGAACATTGAAATTATCACTGATAGGTTTTTCTATGATTACATTTCTCATTAAATTTTAAGATGATTCCGAGATTTTTACTTTCCTGATTATACCCAAACCCTTTATCTCTCGTATATGCTTAACAGGGGGATAAGTATAATTTAGAAGCCTTTATTTTGTAATTTATTTTAAAGATCAAGAATTAATTAATTTATCTGAGGAGATTTTTGGTTTCATTCCAGAAACAGATCTATTAATGTCATCTCGGTAAAATACTTTTTTAGATTAAATTTCTATGGGTGAAGCCCTTAGCATCACTGCCACTATAGGTGTCACAAATTTCCCCATTGCCTCTTAATTGATATTTATAGGTTACTAATCCTTCTAAGCCCACAGGTCCTCTGGGGGGCATTTTTTGGGTGCTGATGCCTACTTCTGCTCCGAAGCCATAACGAAATCCATCGGCAAAACGGGTGGAACAGTTATGATATACTCCAGCACTATCGACTTGATTGAAGAAAATTTCAGCTTTGTCTTGATTTTCGGTAACGATGCCGTCTGTATGTTTTGAGCCGTAATGATTAATATGATCGATCGCACTTCCTAAATTATCTACAATTTTAATAGAGATAATTAAATCACTGTATTCGGTTTGCCAATCTTCTTGAGTTACCTTCCCACAGTCAATAATTGCTTGGGTGGCACTATCTCCTTTTAATTCAACTCCTTTATCTTTCAAAGCAACGGCAACGGTTGGCAAAAATTGAGTTGCGATCGCACGATGAACTAATAAAGTTTCAACGGCATTACAAGCAGAAGGATATTGAGTTTTAGAATCCACCGTAATATTAATAGCTTTATTTAAATCGGCGGATTCATCAATAAATAGATGACAAATACCCTCAGCATGACCTAAGACGGGAATTTTGGTATTTTCTTGCACATAACGGACAAATTCATTAGAACCCCGAGGAATAATTAAATCCACATACTCATCCAAGGAAAGAAGGGTTTTAATTTCCTCTCTGGTAGTTAACAACTGTACAGCATTGGGGTTAACCTCAGTCTTTTCTAGGGCTTGGTGGATGATTTTCACTAAAGTAGTGCAAGTGTTGATAGCTTCCTTGCCTCCTTTTAAAATTACCCCATTGCCCGATTTTATCGCCAAACTGGTAATCTGAATCAAAGCATCGGGACGCGCCTCAAAGATAACCCCCAACACCCCTAAAGGGCAACTAATACGGCTTAAAATCAATCCTTGATCAAGCTCTCTTTTTAAGGTTGTAGTGCCGATGGGGTCAGCTAATTTTGCCACATCTCGTACCCCTGCGATCGCACTTTTTAACTTATTTTTCCCCAACAGTAAACGAGCGGACAAAGCCTTCGATATTAACCCCTCAGAGCTACGACAATCTTCATTATTCGCTTCAATAATTTCTTTTTGATGATTTTCGAGGGCAAGGGCGATCGCCTCAAGGGCATTATTTCGAGCCTCCCCAGATAGTATAGCTAACTGTTGTGCCGCCGTGCGAGTTTTTTGGGCAATTTCCTTCATAAATTAAAAGTGTACAGTGAACGATGAACAGTGTACAATTACAACTAAAAATAAACGTTATATTAATTGTTAACCGTCAATTGTCAATTGTCAATTGCCTAAAAGTATGAGTGAAAGAAAAATAGTAACAGGTCAAGGTATTCCCCTCGTTGGCAACGATATAGACACAGATCGAATTATTCCTGCCCGTTTTTTACGTTGTGTCACCTTTGACGGCTTAGGAGAACAAGCCTTCGCCGATGACAAGGCTTCAAACCCAAACCATCCCTTTAATTTACCTCAATATCAAAAGGCTAAAATTTTAGTGGTTAACGCCAATTTTGGTTGTGGCTCAAGTCGTGAACACGCCCCCCAAGCCATTGCCCGTTGGGGGATAGATGCGATTGTGGGGGAAAGTTTTGCCGAGATTTTCTTCGGAAATTGTCTTACCATGGGAGTCCCCTGTGTTACTACCAGCTCTGCCAATGTCAAGAGTATTCAAAATTTACTTAAAGAGAATCCCCAAGCCAAAATGACCCTTGATTTAGAAGATATGCAAGTGAAATGTGGACGTTATAGTAGTGCGGTAAAAATGGATTCTGGAGCTAGAAGTATGCTAGTTTCTGGAAAGTGGGACACCTGTGGTTTATTAACTAAAAATATCGCTCAAGTTCAAGATACCGCTACCAAACTACCCTATATTACTTGGTAGAGTTCAATCGTCCTTATCTTCATTGAACCTATTTAGGGGAGGTAGATGTTACCATCCATCATCCCCCAATCGGAAACCCGAGGTGGATAGAGTCGAGGTAAGTTTAACTAAGGTCTGCTGAAAAAGTCTTAGACTCAATATTGTATTACAAGTGCAAATATTTTTGGGATTTTTGCATAAACAAATATATAGTATCTGTACAGAAAACAAAAGTAAAACTTATCAAAAGTTCCCTTTTCAATTGTTTTTGTCATTTTTGACAAAAAAGCACCCTTAATACTCTTCTTAATATCCCCATTAAGTTCATTACTGAAATAACTATCGCTACTTTATTTTTTGATGTTTCTTTTAATTTTGTGTTGATTAAATTTAGTCCATATCTTCTGCTTGGTGAGTCTTTCGGCAGTGCGGAGTCGCATCCGCTTTTTCCTTCTCCAAATTCCCCATCTATTCAACTTCTTAATTTAATTTGTTATGTAACTTTACTTCTGTAGTTTAGACTAAATGTAGAGAGGAATGAGAAAGGGAAAGACATAAAAGGAAAATAGAGAGAAAATATAAATAAGCAAAAATAAAATCTTCTCTCTATGAACAAATATAGCAGACTGGAAAATTTCCGTCATGATACCTATGAAATGTTAGTCAAAGGTAAAGATGCCACTTTTCAATTGATGGATAGTGTTATGACCACGGAAAATGCTCGTAGTTTGGCAGATTTTTCTTTATCACCTTTTTTCCA
>PXEJ01000327.1 GCA_003566215.1 Cyanobacteria bacterium T3Sed10_376R1m
AAATAATCAAGGGGGGCAGTAAATTCTAGTTGTGCCTCTGGGGCTGGACTTTTATCTAAATTTATATTAGTAATTCTACCGATAGGAATGTCTGGGGGAAAAACAGTGCTAATGGTTGAGGTGGTGATAATGTCTCCGATTTGCACATCTGAGACTTTGGCATAAAATTCCATAATTCCAATTTGAGTGGACTGACCTTTAATAAATCCTTGATAACCTGTGCGATTTAGGGTAGATCCCACACGACTATTATAATCACTAATTAATAAAATTCTGCTAGTATTGGGGGAAACTTGGGTAACTCTACCAACTAAACCACCTACACTGACAACAACGTCATTAATTGCGACACCTTGATTTTTTCCAGCATCTATGGTGAGGATTTGCCACCAAGCATCAGGACTTCTGCCAATTACTCTAGCGCTAACTAATTGACCCGGAGTTTGATTTTGATAGTTGACGATGTTTTTTAATTCTTGATTTTGAGTTTCTAGTTGATTAATTTGATTAATTAATTGTTGAATAGTGCGATCGCCATATAACTGTTCTTTTTGATCGCTGATGTTATAACTAAAGGGAGTAGAAATACCATACAAAATTTCTGTAATTAACGTTCCTTGAGTTTGATAAATCATAAGGGCGATCGCACTTGCCACCACACCCCAGATTAACTGACTACTATTTCTATGCCACCAACGTCGAATAATTTTCACGGTATAAACAAAAAACTAGAAGAATTAAAATCAATGGTCAAAAACTAACCTTTCTTACTCACCCTACCTAAACGCTCAAAATCTTCTAACACTTTACCAGTACCATAAACCACACATTTTAAAGGATTAGGAGCAATATGAGTAATAATACCCGTTTCATTGGTAATTAAACTATCAATACCTTTAAGTAAAGCACCTCCCCCAGCTAACATAATACCCCTATCAATAATATCCCCTGCCAATTCTGGAGGAGTTCGTTCCAAAGTTTTCTTAATGGCCTCCACAATAACCCCCACTGGCTCAGAAATAGCGGCTCTTATTTCTTCGGCGGTAATAGTAACAGTTTTTGGCAAACCAGAAACCATATATAAACCCCTAATTTCCATTTCTTGTTGATCATTCTCTCCCGGATAAGCCGAGCCTATGTCCATTTTAATTTGTTCAGCGGTACGTTCTCCGATAATTAAGTTATAAACTCTTTTAAGATGTCGAGTGATAGCCTCAGTAATCTCATCCCCTGCCACCCTAACTGAGTCACTATAAACAATCCCTTGATAGCTTAATACAGCAACCTCTGTGGTGCCTCCGCCAATATCGACAATCATACTACCGATGGCTTCTGCTACGGGCAAAACAGCACCTAGAGCGGCGGCTATCGGCTCATCAATAAATTCAATATTTTCTAGAGAGCCAGAACTTTCCATCGCTTCTTCTACAGCCCTTCTTTCGACGGAAGTAATACCGCTAGGAACTCCTATAATTATACGGGAGCGACTAGGGGAACTATTTCCCCTAACTTCATTAATAAACTTTCTGAGCATCATTTCCGTAACTTTGATGTCAGTGATAACCCCATCCTTGAGGGGACGAATTGTTTTTACATTCGCTGGAGTACGCCCTAACATTTTTCTTGCTTCCTCCCCAACTGCGATCGCAACTTGTTTTTCCGTATCGATAGCAATAATAGAAGGTTGATTCAAAACAATATCCTTTCCGGGTACATAAATCAAAGTATTTGCCGTACCCAAATCAATGCCCATGTCTTGAGACTCAGAAAAACGATCAAAGAACCCCATTTGATTAAACTCCACAATTTTAACAATTCAGAGAATATCTTAATCTAATTTATTGCTTTTTGTTAACTTTACTTGGCAAATTGACGTTTTTACCACATTTTCGCACTCTCGAAAGTTGTCAAAGATTGAGAAAATACAAGCTGAAGAAACTATCTAGCTAGGTTACATCGAAAAACCTTGTGTTATTCCAAATCAGTGGAAATGTTGAAATAATCTGTAAAAACTAAGTAGCTAAGGGTAAAGAAAAGCTGAATTTTGACCCTTGATTTAACTCACTTTCTACCTCAATAGTTCCCCCTTGTAATTCTACCAGTTTAAGGGCGATCGCAAGTCCCACTCCACTACCCCCAGAATAACTACTCCTCGACCTATCAGCCCGCCAAAAACGTTCAAATACATGGTCTAAATCTTCGGGGGAAATACCAACCCCTGTATCTTCTATTCTTATCCATAGATATTTACCCTTAACGCTGGTAGTTATTTCAATCCATCCTGTTTGGGTATAACGAATGGCATTACCTAATAAATTTACTAAAATTTGATAAGTGCGATCGCCATCTGCCATCACAGAAGGCAAACCAGAACTACAACTAAACTTGAGAATAGGCCCATCATCCAATAATTGATCCCTAAACCTTGCCACCAAAGACTGCAACAAAGGTAAAATATCCATAGGCTTAATATCCATAGAAAGATAACCAGCCTCTGCCTTAGATAACTCATGTAAATCCCTAGTAAGATTCTCTAAGCGTCTAGTTTCTCGAACCAAACTAGCATACAACTGAGGAGAAGACTCTATCTCCCCCGAAGCCAACTCCTCAAGGTAACCTCGTACAACTGTCAAAGGAGTGCGCAACTCATGGGTTAAATCTCCCACCAAATCCCTTCTTCTTCTCTCCACATCCTCCAAACTACTAGCCATGCGATTAAAACTGACACTTAGCTGATTTAACTCAGGAATTTCACTCTCAGGCATCCTCTCTCCCCAATTACCAGCCCCAAAATTTTGAGTAATATCTTTCATTTGTTTCAAAGGTTTCATAATCCGAAGACTCAGATAATAACTTAAGCCTCCTGCGGTAATTCCACCCACAATCAATGACCAAGTAGCACTTCTATCCCATGCAGTTTGAAAACCATCAATGAGATAAGTTTTAGCAGACCTTACCGTAATAAATCCTTTTTGTTCTAACTGCTCTAAACGTAATACAAAAAATTGAGGGGAAGAAAATTTAGCAATAACAACAAAGGTACTTAAACCGACTATCATTACCGCCAAATGAGAGAAAAATAGTCTTGTGCCTAAAGTAATTTTCTTCTTCATTAAAACTTTTGATTAGAAAATAAAATTCAGAACCTAAGTTTCCTCGGAGGGAGATTCTTGATTCAGCAGGGGAGAAAAATAAGCGACTAAAGCACCTAAAACAAAACCAATAACATTACGAAAAATAGGTAACCAATCGCTAGTGCGAGTAAGTACAGGGCCCATACCAAAGGCAATAAACAAAATTCCCCACAAAGGAGAAATAATTAACACCCACTGCCAAGCAAATACCTGCCCCGGTTTACGAGGTAAAGCCGCTAAACCAAAAATAATACCACCAACCACAGAGGTAATCAGAGTTAAAATCCATTGTTCTTGTGGCAATCCCGGCACAACTAAACAACCCCCTTTTGCTAAACAAGATTTCACGGTTTCCATGGCCGTCACGATAGAGTTATTTTCTCCATTTTCCCTAACATAATACATATTACCAAAACGAGTTTGTAACTCAATCCAAAAAGTACGAGGCAATAAAGGGTAAACATCATCCCCCACACTAAAAGCAAGTATATTTCCCCCCTTACCATCTGCTACTAATAGAATACTACGATCATCTAAATCCCAAAATTTAATAACCGCCCGTCCGGGAGATTTCTCATATTGTGTTAAAACTCTTAACTTCCAGCCTGTTTCTTGCTCAAATGTTTCAAATTCTCTGATTAAAGATTCTTCTTGTAATTCAGGTAAGTAATTAGCTAAATCTAACACAGGAGTTACTTCATCTGGTAATAGTTCGGGGTTGTTTACTGCTTGGGCTGGGGATGGGTTCAATAAACCCATGGTGAGGGTTAATAAACAAACTATTAAAGAAACTACTATTTTTGTTAAGAGACGATTTTGCATAGTGGTTAAGGAAATATTAATTTTTTATAAGGTTTTTTTAAGATTCTTTACAAATGTTAATCTTAATTTTAACTTACTTTAGTTAATCTGAAGTTTTGAACCAAAAAGTTCCTATGGCAAGAGGGCGTTGCTGAATGTTAGTTTTTTCTTGAGGGGAGTTTAGGTTATATTTAATGTCGATTAGACCATTGGCCATGAATGTTAACTAAGTACGGTACTATGTAGCTTGATATTCCGCTAAACCATCTCTGGGTAGTCATTTCTCCCCCTACTAAAGCGGCTCCGTGATTAATAAAAAAAATTGCTGTCCCAACAAATAAAGCAACTTTTATTCCCTTGTTGACGTATTTGGGATTTAATAGGTATTGCAAATAACTGGTGAAACTATTATTCATTGGTTTTGTATTTTAAAAAAATTTTATGGTTATTTAGGATAATGTCTAAAAGTAATTCTATATCAGTTAAAGTACCAGCAACCACTGCCAATATAGGACCTGGTTTCGACTGTTTAGGGGCGGCGGTGAGTCTTTATAATGAGTTTGAATTTTCTTTAACTCAGGAGAAAACTTCTTTTACTGTTTCGGGTATTGAAGGCGAAAAAATTAGTTTAACAGAAGATAATTTATTGTATCAATCTTTTTTAAAGTTCTATGCGCAGACTGGGCAAGAAATTCCCTCGGTGAAAATTAATATTAAGGTAGGTGTACCTTTGGCTAGAGGTTTAGGAAGTTCGGCTACTGCCATTGTGGGGGGATTATTAGGGGCGAACTATTTTGCACCACAACCATTGTCAAATCGAGAATTAATGAATTTAGCTATCGCCATTGAGGGGCATCCTGACAATGTGATTCCTGCTTTTATGGGTAATTGTATTTTGTCTGTGGGGGAAGGGGAAAATTGGAATTTTGTCCCCGTTAATTGTAACCCTGATATTGCTTTTGTCTTGGCTATTCCTGATTTTGAACTTTCTACGGAGGAAGCGAGGGCTGTTTTACCTGCTAGTCTTAGTTATGGTGATGCGGTTTTTAATATTGCTCGTTTGGGGTTATTGATTCGGGCTTTAGATACTGGTAATGGGCATTGGTTATGGCAAGCTTTGGATGATAAGTTACATCAACCCTATCGTAGTGGTTTAATTAAGGGTTATGAAGAAGTAAAACAGGCTGTTTTAAGGTCTGGTGGTTATGGTATGGTGATTAGTGGGGCAGGTCCTACTTTGTTGGCTTTATGTTCTCAAAGTGATTCCGTAGAAGTGTCTGAGGCAATGAAATGTGCATGGCAAAATGTTGGTATTATACCTATGGTGCGATCGCTTTTTCTCGATAGAGAAGGAGCAAAAATAAGTGAAAATTGATCATAAAAATAAATTTACATTCTAAATTTTAAAATATGACAACCACAGAAAATAATCCCCAATTACCACCTACCACCGATATTGAAGTTGACCATAGTTTGAGGGCAACCACAGAAAAATGGTACGAGTATCCCATTAAAGTCTATCCTCATCACACGGACTATGGTGGAGTTGTTTGGCATGGAAATTATCTTAGATGGATGGAAGAGGCAAGAATCGAATATATACGCAGTATTGGCATTGAATATGCCGATTTAGTCGAAGCTGGTTGCGATTTGCCAGTCATTGAGCTTAATTTACGTTATCATCAATCCCTTACCATGGGGGAAAAGGCGATCGTTAAAACCCGTATGAATGAGATTGAGGGAGTTAGAATCCATTGGGATTATGAAATAGTCTCTTTTTCCTCTCAGACTCTCTACCTTAGTGGTAGAGTAACTTTAGTGGGCATTGACCGAGAAAAAGGTAAAATAATGCGGAAACTTCCTCCCGTACTACAAAAAGCCTTAGTCAAGTTATAAAGAATTTAATTATTTGCTTATCTGGGTGCAAGATTTGCACCCTTGCTAGTTATCCATTAACCTCCCTTCGCAAAGGCTGCCATAACTATAATAGATAAAGAAAGCCCTGGGACTAATAAAACAATTAGCATTAAAAATTGATCACCTGTCATAATATTTATGGTTCAAAATTATTTACAATCAACCATAATTGTAGAAGAATATCCTCAAAAAAACTTAAAACACAGTTTAAGAAATTAAGTTTACACCCAGTATTTTAATTCCAAATTTATGACAGATTTTACAGATTTAGTTTTCGGTGTAATTCTTTGGTTAGGTAGTGGTACTTTTTTGATTACATTATTTAATGGTAAACCCCCATCAGAAAATGAGTCTTTTTCAAATTCTTTGGATGCAAATTCAGAATCTGTTGACAAATCAGATTCTGGGGTAGTATTACCTGAAACTCAGTTCATTAAGAAGACAGAGATTAAAACACTAGAAGAACAAATAGCCAAAAAAAATCAGGCTCTAATCTCTATGAAAGAGGAAATTTTTGCTTTACAATCAGAATTAGAAATCACCTCGGATGCTTTAGAGTCAAGTCAAGATAAATATTTCCAACTAAACCAAGATTTTCAAGAACAAGTTAACCAATTAACTGACAGAATTTTGTATTTAGAGGCCAAAAATTCTCAACTTAATGAAAATAATGAAATATTATCTTTACAAGTAACCCAGAAGATACAAGAAGAATGTTTTGAGCAATTACAATCTTTGCTTACAAATTATCCTACGGCAAAAATGATGGTCAAATTCAAACCTGAATTAGCCGCTAAAAATGTAATTGCTTTACTCAAACCCCTCGATAATTTATTATCCTACTGGCAAATAAACACCATTGGTAAACCATGGCAAAAGGTAAATTTTAACCCCCAATTACATCAAGCTGACTGTGATGAGATAAATGAGGGCGACTTGGTTTATATTCGCTTCGTAGGTTATTCTCAACAAACAACAAATCATGTGTTGGTTAAAGCCAAAGTTAGTCGTTTTTTACCCGGACAAAACTAGACAACATAATGGTAAAAAAGTAAGACAACTCTTAATTTTTTAAGATTAATTATTCTTCTTCAACTTGTTTTAGATGAATATTTTTGCGTCCCAAAACTACTTCAAATTCATCACCCGGTTTTAAACCCATTTTATCGGTGTAGGCTTTACCTATGGAAAGATTTCCGTTGGATTGCACATTAATACGATAGTTTGCACTTCTGCCTCTTTTTTTTGTATCGACAGAGGAATCATTATCAAGACTAATTCCTTCTGCTTCTATCAGGGCGTTAAGGAATTTTACCATACTGACTCTTTTTTGATTTCCTGAGAGAGTATAATAACCGCACTCGATTGCTTTTTCTTCACGGGATACATTCCCTAATTTTTTTACTTTTTTGAGTAACTCTTTTCCTGTTAATGGTTGTGCTTTTTTTGACATTTACTTTAATTTTACTATTTTTAGACTAGCTATTTTTATTCAGATTTACAAAAGACTTTTATGACTTTTTGTTCATAAACTATAATATACTAAAATAGCTGTTTTTTACTTTTTTCCTAAATTTAATGTTTCTTAATAAGATTACATTATTTTAAAAATATTTTTTCTCTTATCTATGAAGTTAACTACTAAAGGACATTATGCTGTAAAAGCTTTATTAGATTTAAGTTTACAACCTAATTTTAAGCCTAGTTCCGTAAATGCGATCGCCCTTCGCCAAGATTTACCTGCACCTTATTTAGAAAAAATATTAATCAAAATTCGTCAGGCTGGACTAATTAATTCGGTACGAGGCTCCCAAGGAGGTTATCAATTAGCCTATGAACCTCAAGAAATTAGTTTAGGACAAATACTAGAAGCAGTGGGAGAAAAAATAGAGTCTTTACCTAACTATAATAATAATCAAAATAGTTCTGCTGATTGGGTTACAGTCTCCTTATGGCAAAGGTTAAACCTAAAATTAAAAGAGGCAATTTATACCATAACTTTGGCAGATTTATATTATGATGCGCGTAGTCGTCAGGCTTCTGTGGGTGAAGAAAATAATTTTATTGTGTAAATATTAAAATGCTTAATAATCGAGAAAAAATTTATTGGTTAGCCTGGTCACATATAAAAGGTTTAGGTGCTACATCTATCAAAAAAATTTACGAAAATTTTGGTAGTTTACAAAAAGCGTGGGAAATTTCTGCCCAAGAATTATTAACTGTTGATGGTATTGGTCATAAACTTTGTCAGACAATTCAAGATCAAAGAAATAAAATTGATCCAGAAAAATTATTTGAGCAACACATAGCAAAAAATCCCCTTTTTTGGACTCCTAATGATGCTCTTTATCCTAGTTTATTATTAGAGATTCCTAGTTATCCTTGTGCTTTATATTATAAAGGTCAAGTTAAAGAATCAGAAAATAAGGGTATTAGT
>PXEJ01000313.1 GCA_003566215.1 Cyanobacteria bacterium T3Sed10_376R1m
TGATTGCTCATAACGATAAACTGTCCCAAATTCTGCTAAGCGCATGGGTAATTGTCGATAGGAACGCAATTCGCTTTTATATATTTGAATATGGAAGGGGCAATTCATCGGCTTCATCACAAAACCAATTTCATTATCTGCTTCTTCTTGATTATCCGCCATCATGGGGAACATATCTTCCTTATAGTTTTGCCAATGTCCCGAAATTTTGAATAAATCCACCCTAGCAATATGGGGGGTAACTACGGGTAAGTATCCTCGTTTTACCTGCTCTTGTTTTAAAAAATCCTCAAGGGTAGAACGAATTAACGTACCTTTGGGAGTCCACAGGGGTAGTCCAGGACCAACGGAATCAGAGAAAATAAATAAACCCAACTCCTTGCCTAGCTTACGGTGATCCCGTTTTAAGGCTTCTTCCTTACGGCGCTTATATTCTGCTAATTGTTCAGGGGTTTCCCATGCTGTGCCATATACCCTTTGTAGTTGTTGTTTGTTGGCATCTCCACGCCAATAAGCTCCTGCTACGGATTCAAGGGCGATCGCCTTAGGATTAAGATCTCCTGTACTATCCAGATGAGGACCTGCGCACAAATCCCACCATTGATCAGCTAAATGATAAATAGTGATAGGTTCTTCTTTGATACTATCCAAAATTTCTAATTTATAAGGCTCATTAATTTCTCTAATTCGAGTTTGTGCCTCTTCTCTGGTAACAACTTCCCTGACGACGGGTAACTTTTTATTGATTATTTTGATCATCTCCTTTTTGATTGCCTTGAGATCTTTTTCCATCAAAGATTCTGGCAAATCAAAGTCATAATAAAAACCTGTTTCAGTCCAAGGTCCAATAGTTACTTGAGCATTGGGATATAATTTTTGTACCGCCATTGCCATAACATGGGAGGTAGTATGACGGATTTTTTTTAAGTTTTCTGATTCACTGGTGCGGGGTAATTTTATTACTTCTGCTACAGATTGATTTGCCATAAATATAAATAAATAATTCTCACGGATGATACTATTATCGCATTCTACTGAAAAGTTGTCTTTTTAACTAATCTTGCAATAATTCCTTGGATAAAACTATTATTGAAAATTTACTGTAAATAGACTATAATTCACAAATGACGCTCTACCTTGAGATTAGAAAGTATAACCGTAGATAAAAAGTCTTTCTATCGAATACCAACTCTAAACAGCCCATAAAATTAATGTAAATTGTCATAAAAAGGGACTGAATTGGTAAAAAAAGTAATTAGAGCTTAACCGCAAGTCATGGGAAAGAATTTCTCGAAGTGGGTAAATACCCGCTTTTTTTGTTGTTTCTAAGCTATGACAATTATTAAATTTTATCCATAACCCTAATCATCTTTTTTATGAATCATCCTTTAATTCCCAAAATTACAGAAATAGCCACTCCCATAGCCGAAAAGCTAAAGCTAGAAATAGTTAATCTAGTTTTTCAAACTAACAAAAATCCCTCAAGATTAAGAATTGATGTTCGTAATCAAGAAGGTGAAACCAGTCTTGATGATTGTGAAAAAATGAGCCGTCAATTAGAGGAAGTGTTAGAAACAGAAGATATTATTCCTGAAGCCTATTCTTTAGAAATCTCTAGCCCCGGCATTGCCGATATTTTAACTACAGATAAAGAGTTTATTAGTTTTCAAGGTTTTCCTGTAATGCTAGAAACTCATACTCCTCATAAAAAAAAGACTCAATGGGAAGGAAGTCTTAAAGGTAGAGATGAAAGTTTCGTTTACCTTAACTGTAAAGGTCGTATTGTCAAAATTCCTCGAGAGTTAGTCCAAGAGGTTACTCTCCAAAGTGCGACGGAATAAGCTGAAAAAATTTACGATGGTAAATTCAAAATTTGGCAGTAATTTCTAATTTTATTATCAACTATTAACTATTAAATTATTATGAGTATTGTTCAATTACCCGGATTGGGATTTTTAATCGAAGAAATTAGTCAGAGTCATAATCTATCTCAAAATTCGGTACAAGAAGCTTTGAGAGAAGCTTTATTTAAAGGATATGAGCGTTTTCGTCGTTCTAAAGAAACAAATTTAAATCACCACTTCCCTGAAAACTATTTTGATAATTTTCGGGTGGAATTGGATATTGATGATGAAGGATTTAGAGTTTTAGCCCTTAAAACTGTGGTGGAGACGGTGGAAAATTCAGATCATGAAATTCCATTGACTGAGGTAATGGAAGTCAATCAAGAGGCAAGGGTAGGGGATGAGATGGTGGTGGATGTTACCCCCGCCCAAAAAGATTTTGGGAGAATGGCTGCAATTCAAACTAAACAGGTTTTACAACAAAAACTTAAAGATCAACAAAGATTGATGATTCAATCGGAGTTTAAGGAATTAGAGGGCACTGTATTACAAGCTAAAGTTCAACGTTTTGAACGTCAGTCGGTGATTTTGACGATTCAAAGTGCCTATGGCAGACCAGAGGTGGAGGCTGAGTTGCCCCGTAGTGAGCAGATAAATAGTGATAATTACCGTGCTAACGCCAGTTTTAAGGTTTATCTCAAAAAAGTCCGTGAAGGCTTCCAAAGAGGCCCTCAACTTTTGGTATCCCGTGCGGATGCGGGGTTGGTGGTATATCTTTTTGCCAATGAAGTACCTGAGTTTGAGGAGGGAATTGTCAGGATAGTTGCGATCGCCCGAGAAGCTAATCCCATGGGTCGTTATGTGTCAGCAAGAACAAAAATAGCGGTAGATAGTCTTGATAAAGATGTTGATCCGGTGGGTTCATGTATCGGGGCTAGGGGTTCTCGCATTCAAGCGGTGGTTAATGAATTGAAAGGGGAAAAAATTGATGTAATTCGTTGGTCCCCTGATCCGACAATCTATATAGCTAATGCCCTTAGTCCATCTCAAATTGATTTGGTGGAATTACTAGATCCAGAAGAGCGGCAAACCATGGTGGTAGTGCCTGATAATCAACTTAGTTTGGCTATTGGTAAGGATGGACAAAATGTTCGTTTAGAGGCTCGTTTAACTGGATGGCGTATTGATATAAAATCAAAAACAGAATATAACCGTTTACAAAAAATGTCTTCGGAAGAAGAACAAGAGTTTGAACCCCTTGAATCGGATTTAAAGGAGGTTAAAGTGGACATTGATCAATCTACTATTATAGAATTGGAGAAACCCACTGGGACATCATCAGCCCATTTAGAAGTTCAAAATCATGAATCGGAAGAAGAATAAAGATGAGCGTCGTTGTCTAAGTTGTGGTTGTATTGCCCCAAAAGATCATTTTTTGCGTGTCGTGCGCAATTATCCTGATCATCGGATTACCCTTGATCAGGGTGCAGGGCGATCGGCTTATCTTTGTCCTAATATTCAATGTCTCTCCATTGCCCAGAAAAAAAAGAAACTAGGGCGATCGCTCCATACCCCCATACCACCAGAAATTTATGACCAATTAAGGGCAAAATGTTCCCTGAGCTAAAATTAAACTTTGAAAAATAAAATTTAAAGTACTCCGTTAGAAGTGGACATATAACAAACCGAAATTATTGATGCTTATTATTCAGCAGTCTCCTTTGCAAAGGGAAAAGAGTGATATTATCGAAAGTACAAATAGTATTGAAAAATATTAAATAATTAACTCAAACAAAAAATTATCAATTATAAAAGTAAACCTTAAATCTAAACCTACCTTGAACTATCAGTCTTCCAATCAAAAAACAATTAACCATGACCATCACAGCAAATTTCACAATAAAAATTTACCTAGCCAACGAAATAAGCAAATCTAAATTAAAATAGCTAATAAAGGAAAACTAAAATCAATTATAATATACTAGACTTAGGGCAATTTGTGGATGAAAAACGGAAAAGTAAGAATATACGATTTATCAAAAGAACTAGCGTTAGAAAACAAAGACGTATTAGAAATATGTTCTCGGTTATCAATTAATGTTAAAAGTCATAGCAGTACTATATCTGAATCTGAGGCACAGCAAATCAAAGAATCAGCAAAAAATTATCCCATGACATCGGCTAAAAACAAAGTAAAAAACAGTTCCAACCAATCGAAAAAATCACCATCACCAGAATTGAAAGCACCAAACAAACCCAAACTAGAAATCGTTGCTTTATACAAAAAAAATCGTTCGGAAGAAGAAACAGAGCAAAATAACCAAGAAACTCCTGTCCTGTTAAACCCTCCCCGTCCAAAGTCAGCGTCGGAAGATTCCGCTAAATCAGATAACTTGATAGATGAGAGTGAAAAACAAGAAAGTAAATCTGTAAGCGATTCTCTTAAAAATCCCCCTCCTCGTCCTCTGGCAAGTACAAAAGAAGAGGCAAAATTAGAATTAAAACGACCTCCTTCACCCCCCCCAGAAAATAAAACCACTACCGAGAATCAACCATCGGGGAAACCTCGTTCTGTGGCTAAACTAATGGACACCATAGAAGTAGATCGTAAGCCTAAACCAAAAATTAATAAAAATAAAGCTCCTCGTAATCGTGATGGAGAAACACCAGAATTAGATGCTCCTAAAAGAGCAGATAGTGACACTCAAAATAAAAAAGTGTCAAAACCCGTCATTAATAAAGACGACACCAAAGAGGCAGAATCTTCCACCATCAAATCTCCTCCTAAACCAAAATTACATAAACCCCCCCAACGTCCTCCTGAAGTATTAGACGAACCTGATAATGATGAGGATTTAGATAATAATGCCAATAACGACGATGATTTTGATGGTGAACCACTATTATTAGAGAAACCAAAACGCACCAAACAAAAAACTAAAAAACCTGCTCTTAAGGGAGAAGAAACTGTTTGGGAAGAAGACGAAGAAAATAGCAACAAAGAAGGGAAAAAAGCAGCGAAGAAACGCCGTTCCTTTGTTATTGAAGATGATGAGGATCTCATTGATTTATTAGATGATAATGATGAATCTAGTGCTATGTTAAATGTGGCCCTAGCTCGTCCAGAAAAACCAACAAGCAGTACTCCTAAGCCCCCTGAGAGGAATAAATTACCCCGTCGTCAAAAACCTAAATTAGATAGATCTTCCACCGAAACTTCCTCCAAGTCTGTAGATAATAAGCGTATTAAGGTAGAAAAACAATTACCAGAAGCAATCACCCTAAAAGAAAGTTTAACTCTCAGGGAGTTAGCCGATATGTTGGCAACCCCTGATACAGAAATTATTAAAATGCTTTTCTTTAAAGGAATTGCTGTTAATATTACCGAAACCCTGGACCTTGACATTGCCAAAATGGTGGCGGAAGATTTAGGAGTGGAAGTAATTACGGAAGTACAAAAAGCTAGTGCGGCTAAAACTGAAATGTTGGCAGAAGCTGACCTCGATAATCTTTCTATTCGCCCTCCTGTGGTAACAATCATGGGTCACGTGGATCATGGTAAAACTACTCTCCTTGATTCTATTCGTAAAACAAAGGTCGTACAGGGAGAAGCTGGGGGTATTACTCAGCACATCGGTGCTTATCATGTGGACGTAGAACATGAGGGCAAAACTCAACAGATTGTTTTCTTAGATACTCCCGGTCACGAAGCCTTTACTGCCATGAGGGCAAGGGGTGCTAAGGTAACTGATATTGCAATTTTAGTGGTGGCTGCCGATGATGGAGTCCGCCCTCAAACTAGGGAGGCTATTAGTCATGCCCGGGCGGCTAAAGTTCCCATTGTGGTTGCTATTAACAAAATAGATAAAGCGGAGGCTAATGCCGACAGGGTTAAACAGGAATTATCGGAGTTAGAATTAGTCCCTGAGGATTGGGGTGGTGATACGGTGATGGTTCCGGTAAGTGCTTTAAATGGTCTTAATCTTGACACTTTGTTGGAGATGATTGTTTTAGTATCGGAAGTTGAAGATTTATCGGCTAACCCCGATCGCATGGCTAAGGGTACAGTGATTGAGGCTCACCTAGACAGGGCTAGAGGTCCTGTGGCAACTCTCTTGGTTCAAAATGGTACTTTAAGGGTAGGAGATGTCATTGTAGCTGGTTCTGTGGCCGGTAAAATCCGAGCCATGATTGATGATCGTGGGGAAAAAGTAGAAAATGCAACTCCTTCTTTTGCCGTTGAAGTTTTGGGACTGAATGAAGTTCCTTTGGCTGGGGATGAATTTGATGTTTATGAAAATGAAAAAGAAGCAAGGGCGATCGCACAAAGCCGTGCCGCCGATGATCGCACCAATCGCTTACAACAGGCTTTATCTTCTCGTCGAGTAACCTTAAGCACCTTATCAGCTCAAGCCCAACAAGGGGAGTTAAAAGAATTAAATATCATCCTCAAAGGGGATGTTCAAGGTTCTGTAGAAGCAATCTTAGGTTCTTTAAAACAATTACCTCAAAAAGAAGTTCAAATCAGAGTATTATTAGCCAGTGCGGGAGAAGTAACAGAAACAGACGTAGATTTAGCCGCCGCTAGTGGTGCGGTGGTAATTGGTTTTAACACAACCCTTGCCCCCAACGCTCGTCAAGCCGCAGAACAAGAAGGAGTTGACATCCGAGAATATAACGTTATCTATAAACTCCTAGATGAAATTGAAGGGGCGATGGAAGGCTTACTAGATCCTGAAGAAGTTGAAGAAGGATTGGGTAGAGCAGAAGTCAGAGCAGTATTCCCCGTAGGTAAAACTGCCGTGGCTGGTTGTTATGTTCTATCAGGTAAAGTTGTTCGTAATCGTCTCATTCGAGTCTTACGAAAAGATAAAGTTGTTTATAATGGCAATCTTGATTCTTTACGCCGAGTTAAAGATGACGTTAAAGAAGTTGCCTCTGGATTTGAATGCGGTATTAGCATTAACAAATTTGGTAATTGGCAAGAAGGTGATATTATCGAAGCCTATGAAATGGTCTTTAAACGTCGTACCCTGTCTCAATAAAATTAGAAAGTGGGCAGTCTTGCCCACCTATTTTATTTTTTTCTAGTTATTTGGAGAAAGGGACGATATTTTTTGATTATATTCAGCTTGGGTAATAATTCCACTATTTAAAGCCTCTTTTAGTTTAATTATTTTAAGACGATTACGTTCTAGATATTTTTCTTTCAAAATTTCATCTCTAGTTTTCGCCTCTAACTTTTCTAACTTGATTGAGTATTCAGCTTGATTAACAATTCCCTGAGCAAAAGCCTCTTGTAACTGTTTAATCTTATTTTCGATAATAAAGTTTACTTCATGATCATCTATTTGACGTTCTAAAATACTTTTTTTTTGGTTAAACTCTTCCTCAGTCAAAATATCATTAGTAAAAGCAATTTCTAGCTTGGTGATTTCCGCCTCTAGCTGAGCAATCACTTCCCGCTGTTCTGAGGTTTTAACAGTACTATATTGAGTATTAGGTTGATCTGAATACCATACTTGAGAATCTTGGGGAGTGTTACTCAGGGGTTGTACCCTAGTTAGATAACAATTTTGTTCTAAATAATTAATTAGTTCTTTTTCAACAATTAAAGTCCATCCGGCACTAGCAATACCCGTTAAATAGGTTAATCCCCCCGTAAAAATTGCCCCAAAACTGGCTCCAGCAAAATTTTGAATCCATTTACCTCTAAACGTTTCAATAATAAACTCTTTTTTGCTGTCTTCCCCTAAATATATTTTTACTTTAAAAGCAACATTTGTACCTAATAGAGTACGGATAGCATCAGTTTTTCTGGCTTGAACGACATATACCCCATTTTTTAAAATCCCTTCTACCTGATATTGTCTCCCCTTAAACCACAGCAAAACATCATCATAGACTTGTTGTAAATCTCTGCTACCGTTGAGCACAAAATAGTTTTTTGCCATAATCCTTACCCATCCAATATAATCTGTCTGTGAACAACAGCAGAATAGTTGTTCTTTTATTTGTCTAGTGTACTCAAATTATTCCTCTAACCTTCAGAATTTTCCCAATCCTCTTGATTCCACTCAATTTCTTCGGGATTATAAGCGACAGCTTCTTGAGCATTATCATCATCATCTAACCATTCTTTCCAATCTTCTTCTACTTCTAAACTTGGAGAAGAATCAATTTGAGATTTTTGATTTTGTTCGTCAATGTCACTATCTCCTTGGGCTGAATTATCCTCCTCATTGGAAATATCTCCTAAGAAATCATCCCATTCTTCTTCTTCATGGGCTTCTGCTTTATTATTATTTTCATTAACTGATTGAGAGTCAAAAATTTCTTCCTCATCATCTTCAAATATTCCTTGAGAGTTAAAATCATTTTCTGAAGTGGAAA
>PXEJ01000210.1 GCA_003566215.1 Cyanobacteria bacterium T3Sed10_376R1m
TTGTTGAGTTAAACTGCCATTTTTTAAAAACAAAAGTGTATAAAATGGTATTTTGTATCCTTTTGTTTCTTTTGGACTGCTTATTTGATAATTAAGCCCACTTGTTTTTTTAACTAAAAAAGATCCTTCATTTTTAGTTAAAAAAGCAATTTTGCCTTCAGGTGTGCGAATTAAAGTCCCAGCGATAGGCATCGGATATTCAACAATCCCATTAAAAGGAGCTCGAATTTGTTCAGTAACATCGCCCGAAAAAACACCTCCTGTATGAAAAGTTCGCATAGTTAATTGCGTTCCTGGTTCACCAATTGATTGAGCTGCGACGACTCCAACTGCTTCTCCAATGGGAACTAAATTACCTTGAGCTAAACTCCAACCATAACACAATTGACAAACTAATTTTTTTGTTTGACAAGTAAGAGATGAACGGACAAAAATTTTAGAATGGTTAAAACTTAAATTGCTGGCCAAATCCGTAGAAATTTCAGTATTTCGGAGAGCAATTTGATTTTTTTGCTTATTAAAAACATCACGGGCTAAAACACGTCCAACTAAACGATTCTGAAGCGTAAAAATAATTTTGTTTCCCTCTTTCATGTCCGTTAAAAAAATACCTCGTTTTGTCCCACAATCAAAAGATGAAATAATAACATGTTGAGCAACATCCACTAACCGTCTGGTTAAATAACCTGCATTTGCTGTTCGTAATGCTGTATCAACAATACCTTTTCGAGCCCCGTAACTTGAAATAATATATTCTGTTAAAGTTAATCCTTCACGAAAATTACTTCGAATTGGAAAATCAATAATTTGACCTTGAGGATCTGACATTAAACCACGCATCCCTACTAATTGTCGAACTTGAGAAATATTCCCCCTAGCTCCAGAAAAAGCCATCATATAAACAGGGTTTAAAACATCGGTTGCTTCAAAGTTGTCAATAACCTCTTGTTTTAATCGTTCACTTGTTCTATGCCATGTATCAATTAAACGTTGAAATCTTTCAACCCCTGTAATTTCTCCTCTTTTATATTGTTTAATCGTTGAAAGAGAAAGTTGTTCGGAATCCATCATTAAAGTTTGTTTTTTTTCAGGGATTTTTAAATCTTCAATTCCTAAGGAGATCCCTGCTTTAGTTGCATATTGAAATCCAATATTTTTTAATTCTTCGACTAACTGAATCGTTTTATGTTCCCCATGGTTTTTTAAAAACCATAAAACAAAGTTTTTTAGACGACCCTTATCAAAGGTCTGATTCCAAAAACATTCGGCATTTAATAATTCTTTGAAAGAATTTGGATTTGAAAGTCGAATCGACTTCAATGAATTCGTTAACTTATAAAAAAGCATTTGAATTGGTTAGAATAATGGATCATATTAGAACTCTTTGATTTTTTAGAAGAACAAAGAGATTTATTAATTTTAGGAAAATGGTGTTAGAATCTTTTTTGAGGCTAATCAGCTAAAACTGGAAAAAGAAGTAACAGTCTTCACAAAGAAAGAAAAACTGCAAAAAACAATTTTGTTAGCTTTCTTTTTTTTAGTAAGAAAACGAAGTGTTCTTGCTTTTATAATTCAAAGTCAGGGAGTGAGGCCGACCAGAATTAGTAGATTCGATTTTAGAGGTAGGATAGGTGAAAACCCAATCGATAAATTTTCCTGTTTGAATTAACAAAAAACTGCACAATGTGACATTTCTGTAACAAATAAAATTATATAATTCTTTTCTTATTTTTATTTAATTTAAAAGTTTGCAAAGAACGGCAAATCCGATTTTGCAAACTTTTAAAATTTACCAACTTGATTTTTGAACACCAGGAAGAAATCCTTGGTGAGCCATTTCTCTTAAAACATGTCTTGATAAGCCAAAATCACGTGAATAACCTTTTGGACGACCTGTTACCATACAACGATTATGTAATCGAACACGTGAACTGTTGAGTGGTAATTCTTGTAATTTTCTATGCAACATTAATTTTGATTTTAATGATGCCGTTTCTGCAATTTGTTTTTTTAATGCTTCTCTTTTTTTTGCATATTTCATTACTAAACCTTGACGTTTTAATTCACGGTTAATCATGCTTTTTTTTGCCATTTTTGTTTCATTTAAGTCTTTTTTAATATTCAACTAACCTTCTTGTTTTTGAAAGGTTAGAGTGGTCGCTCAATTTTGACCTTCTTCTTGCTTACGTGGGTTACCTTAAAAAGGTGCTTCCCTCTAATAAAAGGGAATAACGAGATGCATTTTATAATTAAAGTGCAACTTGAATTTATTATATCTATATATTTTCTATTATATTATTGATCTCAAAAAAGTGATTAAATTCCATCCTTATTATTTTCAAAGGATTTGACATATTATTTAAGAAGATTCGTTGAATAGCCTTAAATAATATGTCAAATCCTTTTATGACTTTATGACTCTTTAAAGCCTAATGGCATGTTTATTAATCTTCTTGAACAGCCGCTGTTTTAACGTAAAGAATAAGTAAAAAAGAAGTTGGAATAATAATGAATAGCGCAGTAGCAATTAATCCAAGAATGTTGACTTCCATAGTTTTAATAATTAGGAGATGGAAAAGGGTAAAAATTAATCTAAAATTAATTAAAAAAGAAATTTTATCATATTTTTGATAAAAAATTAAATTCTATTATTTATTTACAGAGTTTAATGATTAAATTCAAAAAATAATATGAAAACAGAATTATTAAACAAATTTAAAAACAAGCAGAACCTTAGATGGAAATTTGGATTCAAATCAGTCCTATTTAGAAATGAGATTTTAACAAAAAAAAACGATTCTTAAACTTAAACGTTATTAAATCATTTTAAGTTTAAGAATCGTTTTTTTTATTAAAAGAAAGAGGTTTTAACAATGGATCTTTAATACTCAAACCGTAACTTTATCCTTCGTGATGGCTTTCCTATCGATTTAAAACCAAGTTTAAATCGAATCCTTTAACTGTAAAACACAAAAGGATGATAAAGGAAAGATTTGATCTTTTAAAATTGGGCATCCATAAAATAATTTTTAAAAAGGATTCAAGTTTGTTTTTTCGCATCCCTTACAAAGGAAACACCTCGCCCTGAAAAAACTTCTGACAAAGCAGGGAATTATTTAATAAGCTCGGCGAAACAAGGCTTGTAAGTGGAAAAGGATTGATTTAACTTTAAAAATCGATTTCCGCCGACGTTGAAGGATTTTTAAAATTAAACTACAAAAGAGTTAAAAACACCAACAGTAAAAACTAATAATAACCAAAGGCTTAAACCTGAAAAAACAATCCCTTTGTTTTCAGACCAACCATTTGGAGAAGCAAAAACAACTGGTACGCCTACAACTAAAGCAAATGATACCATGATTAAAGCAAATAAAGCAAGTTGAAGAATTGATGTCATATTAATCTGCAGATTTAGATTTAGTTGATTTTTTATTGCCACTGTTTTTAGAAAACAATGAATATAAAATAAAAAAGAACTAAAAGAACGACATTACTAGATAATTAAAAATTGAATTATCTGATTTTATTTATGCAAGATTTGTTTAGAATTAAGTTATAAAATAGCTTAATTCTAACAATTAAAAAAAAGCTATTTTTATTAATTTAAAATCTTTTTCTTTAAATTTGTTAATGCATATCCTGTAGTAAGGAACCATTATAGGTAAATGTGGATCAGTCCTATCTGAAAAACTAAAAGTTAGGCAGAATTTTTAAATAAGATCGAAATTAAAAATCTGACTTCTTTTAAAACTTTTATTAGCTCGCGCAACCTTACCTAATAAAGACTCCGTTTTTAAATTCGCCTTGCTTTTCTTTTTTCTTTTTTCTTTAAAAAAGTTAACAAAAGTGATCCAACGGTTATTTCATTAAGTCAAACCTTATTTAAGTTAGTCAAAAGGTAATGCACACCTGCTTAGCAATCAAACCCTTTTTGGGACTGCTTATTTTGCTTAACGAAAAATAGCTTGACTTATTTCTCGTAAAGCAAAATAAACCTCTGGTTTCGTTCCTGATGTTTTTAAGTAAAAAGGTGACTCGAACTAAAAAAAAAAGGTTCAAAATTAGGAAAACCAACCATAACTATGAAGTCCTTCACCAATTAAATTGACACCTAAAAAACAAACCCAAACAGTGACAAATCCTAATGAAGCAATTAAAGCTGGTTTTCGACCTTGCCAACCTTTCGTCAATCGTGTATGTAAATAAATAGCAAAAACGAGCCAAGTTAATAATGCCCAAGTTTCTTTTGGATCCCAGCTCCAATAAGATCCCCAAGCTTCATTTGCCCAAACGGCTCCCGATAAAATCCCAATGGTTAAAAGTGGAAAGCCAATTCCTAAAACACGATAACTTAAATTATCTAAGGTTTGAGCTAAATTATTTCGATAACTTCCATTATAATTAAATTGATGAATAAAAGGTGCGGAAGTCTCAATGTTAGACTTTAAATAAAAATTTTTGCCACTTGTTATTACTAAAAAACCAATCGAAAGCAGAGATCCTAAAATTAAAGCGGCATAACTTAAAATCATTACTGTAACATGCATCATTAACCAATTCGATTGCAATGCTGGAACTAATGGGGAAGCTTCTTGCATTTCTTTTGGTAAACTAAAAGTAGCAAAAGCGTTGGTAAATAAAGCACTCGGAGCTGTAATTGAACAAATTAATCGAGAAGCCATGAAACTTTTTCTTGATTGATCATTTGAGTCCGATTGATTATTTCTTAGAGACTGAGATGAAAACCCTATTTCAATCGCAAGATGAATCCCTGTTAAAGACCAAGATAAAAACATTAAGGATTCATATAAATTACTTAACGGGAAATGGCCCGATTCTTTCCAACGACTAATTAATAATAGAAAAAGTGAAACATTGGCAAATAATGTTAACGTTGTTCCAATCGTTTTAAAATTAAATAACTTTTTTAATCTAAAAATTATATTTGAAAAACCAATTGAGATGGGAACGATTGTTTCGGCTGATTCGGATTCAAAACGATAATTCTGATTTTCATTTTTGATCTGTAAATTGGATGCTTGAATCCAATAGACTAACATTGAAACAAAAAGAATTAAAAAAGAAAAGTTGCCTAAAAAAATTTCAAAATTTGATCCCATTTTTATGAATATAAAAAAAAAAAGAACTAAAAAGGTTCTTTTTTTGGTAGCTAAGCGTTAAAAGAAAAGCTAGCAATAATAAATTAATCAAAGTTAGTTATAATTTCCCCTAATTCCCCAATGATGTTAATCAAGAGAATCAAAAACTGGTAAAGTTTTTTTTTTTTAATTTTTTGAGATTAATTCTAAAAAAATACAAATATTGACTTGAACTTTGTTTTAAATAAAAAACTATAAAACAAAAAAAAGTTAAAACAATTAAAACTAAATAAAGACACAATTTTAATGGAAATTTCAAAATCAGAATTAAAATTAAATCGGTGTTTCCTCTTGTTTTTTACCCTTTTACTATGGGTAGTTCAATAATCTTACAACTTTACGACCCGCTGCTCTTTTTCTTCTTGGATCCAAGGTAACAAAAAGTCACCCCATAAAAAAAAGTCTTTGCTACGAACAATTAGCAGAGGGTTATGTCTGTTTCATTAGGTTGGTGTATCTTCCCATAAAACAACTCTTTGTTGTTTTTTCTATAAAAAATGGGCCCAAAAAAATCCTTTGCTATATGATCCGAAGGAGGATCCTAGGGAAACCATCGAAAGAATCGGATCGATATAGAATAATAAGAGAATGTTTCAAACAAAATTTAGAATTCCCCTTTGTTTGAAACATTCTCTTAATTATTTTTTATTTTATTTCACCAAAATTAACCGAATCTACCTGAAGTAGAGGCAATTAAGAAGGCAGCATATGTGAAGATATAGCCGACTGAGAAATGGGCTAACCCAACTAAACGAGCTTGAACAATTGAAAGAGCAACTGGTTTATCTTTCCAGTAAACTAAGTTAGCAAGAGGCGTTTTTTCATGTGCCCAAACTAAAGTTTCAATTAATTCTTGCCAATAACCACGCCATGAAATTAAGAACATAAAACCTGTAGCATAAATTAAGTGACCGAATAAGAATGTCCACGCCCAAACACTTAAACTATTCATACCAAATGGGTTATAACCATTAATAAGTTGAGATGAGTTTAACCATAAATAATCACGTAACCAACCCATTAAATAAGTTGAAGATTCATCAAATTGAGAAACGTTACCTTGCCATAAAGTTAAATGTTTCCAATGCCAATAGAATGTTACCCAACCAATTGTGTTTAACATCCAGAATACAGCTAAATAGAAAGCATCATATGCTGAAATATCACAAGTCCCACCGCGACCTGGACCGTCACAAGGGAAACTGTAACCAAAATCTTTTTTATCCGGCATTAATTTAGAACCACGAGCGTCTAATGCTCCTTTAACTAAAATTAAAGTCGTTGTATGAAGACCTAAAGCGATTGCATGGTGAACAAGGAAATCACCAGGCCCAATTGTTAAAAATAATGAGTTTGTGTTGCTATTAATTGCTTCTAACCAACCTGGAAGCCATAAACTTTGAGCACCTGTAAAAGCAGGGCTACTTGAAGATGATAATAATAAATCGAAACCATACAGAGATTTACCATGAGAGGCTTGAATCCACTGCGCAAAAACGGGTTCAATTAAAATTTGTTTTTCCGGCGTCCCAAAAGCTTGCATTACGTCATTGTGAACATAAAGTCCTAATGTGTGGAACCCTAAGAATAAACTAACCCAACTTAAGTGAGAAATAATTGCTTCTTTGTGATCTAGAATACGTGCTAATACGTTTCCTTTATTTGCTTCTGGATCATAATCTCGAATAAAGAAAATAGCCCCATGAGCAAAAGCACCACACATAATAAAACCAGCAATATATTGATGATGTGTATATAATGCAGCTTGCGTTGTGAAATCAATTGATAAATATGCGTATGGTGGTAGTGAATACATGTGTTGAGCTACTAGTGAAGTGATTGTGCCAACCGATGCTAAAGCGAGTCCTAATTGGAAATGTAAAGAATTATTTACAGTAGCAAATAAACCTGTATGGCCTGCTCCTAAACGACCACTTGGAGCAGTATGAGCTTCAAGAATCGATTCTAAACGGTGACCAATTCCAAAATTAGTTCGGTACATATGACCTGCTACAATAAAGATAACAGCAATAGCTAAATGGTGGTGTGCCATATCGCTCAACCATAAACTTTGAGTTTGAGGGTGGAAACCACCTAAAAACGTTAAAATTGCTGTTCCAGAACCTTCAGAAGTTGCAAAAGCATGACTTGCACTATCTGGATTTTGAGCATAAGCTGCCCAATTACCTGTCCAGAATGGTGTTAGTCCTTGTGGATGAGGTAAAACTGAAAGAAAGTTATCCCAACCAACATGTTGACCACGTGATTCTGGAATAGCTACGTGAACTAAATGACCTGTCCAAGCTAATGAACTAACACCAAAAAGCCCAGATAAATGGTGATTTAAACGAGATTCTGCATCTTTGAACCATGATAATGCTGGTTGAAAGTTTGGTTGTAAATGAAGCCAACCAGCAAATAAAAATAATGCTGAAAGTAAAGCCAAAAATACAGACCCTGTGTATAAATCTTGATTTGCGCGCATCCCAATAGTAAACCACCATTCGTAAACGCCACTTGTCGAAATATTAACAGGTCCTGAAGCACCTCCACGTGTAAAAGCTTCGACTGCAGGTTGACCAAAATGTGGATCCCAAATAGCATGAGCAATTGGACGTACATGAATTGGATCAGTTACCCACTGTTCAAAGTTACCTTGCCAAGCCACATGAAATAAATTTCCAGATGTCCATAAGAAAATAACGGCAAGTTGGCCAAAATGAGAAGCAAAAATCTTTTGGTAAAGATTTTCTTCAGTCATACCATCATGACTTTCAAAATCATGTGCTGTAGCAAGTCCAAACCAAATACGACGAGTACTTGGATCTTGTGCTAGCCCTTGGCTAAATTTCGGAAATAGCTTTGTTGCCATATCTTACTCCCACGGTCCATAAGACCACTTTTTTCTCTGCAAATAACACTTTGATTCTTATACTAAAAAAAAGACAAAAAACAAAAAAGTTTTGAACCCTTTAAAAATTAAATAAAAACATGTCGAAGAAAATCAAAGATTTTCTTCGAGATCTCTTCGAAA
>PXEJ01000276.1 GCA_003566215.1 Cyanobacteria bacterium T3Sed10_376R1m
GAGGACCTTTATTAAATGCCAATGGAGAAGTTATCGGCATCAATACCGCCATTCGAGCTGATGCAATGGGTATCGGTTTTGCAATACCCATAAACAAAGCAAAGGAACTACAAACAGCCTTAGCCATGGGTGAAGAAATACCCCATCCCTACATTGGTATTCAGATGGTTAATGTTACCCCTGATTTGGCAAAGGAAAATAATTTAGATCCTAATTCCGCTTTTACTATCCCTGAAGTTGACGGGGTTTTGGTGGTGAAGGTTTTACCTAATAGCCCCGCTGCTATGGCTCGAATGCGTCGGGGAGATGTCATTACCTCGGCTAAAAATCAGCGAATTTATGATGCTTCTGAGTTACAATCTTTGGTCGAAGAAACTGGGGTTGATAATTCTATTGATCTTGATGTCATTAGGGGCGATCGCAAAGTGAAGGTTAACATCAAGACTGCACAATTAAAATAAAGCTTTTCCACTGATAAATAAACACTTTACTTGATATATTAATAAGGATAATATCAAAATCTTTTAGATAAAATTATCTGAAGATGAAGTTTAATTAATTATGGTCCAATCTAAGACTTATTTAGGGGTAGCTATATCAGGATTTATACTACCCTTTATTTCAGTGATTTCAGTCATATTTTTCTTTGTAATATCGATTAATACCTTAATCAAAGAAAATATTGTCGTTCTTATTAATAGAGATAAAACTGTAACTTATCTTTTATTCACTGTCATTATTTTTATAACCATCTCGTCCCTTAATGCCTCTAATCCTATTCAATCACTATTAGTATCGTTTAATTTATATCCATTTTTACTAATATTTTTTTGTTGTTCTAGCAATAAGACTATTTATGATCCAAGAAATTTATTTATACCTCTATTTTTATCATCAATCCCTGTAATTATCTTTACATTTTTAGAGGTTATTTTTGATTGTTATGGGCAGTTTAACCTCGATAATATAACTAATATAAACTCTGTTATAGCCTTTGATAAAAGAGCTGTTAGTGTTTTTAATAATCCCAACTTTCTTAGTAGTTACTTAGTAATTATTTTGGGCATTGCTTTAGGATTATTTATAACCTATTCTCAAAATAAATCCTTGAAAATATTTAATAATAAATATCATATTTATCCTTTAGTTATACAAATTTATATTTGGTTAATTTGCTTTGGAATTATCGCTAGTTTTTCCCGTAATGGTTTAATAACAGGAAGTATTTTACTTTTAACTAGCTTTTTAATTCAGAGAAAAAATTTATTTTTTTATCTCTTTTGTTTTAGTACTTTGATTTCAAGAACAATACTTCGAGAAATAATGGTTAAATCCCCCGATAGTCTATCAATATCTCCAGTTTTAAACGGAATCGATTTAAGATTAGATATTTGGAATTTTGCTGTATCTCTTTTTCATGAAAAACCAATTACAGGATGGGGATTAGGAAACTTTAAATTTTTATATCAGTCAGATATTTTTAACAAAAATATACCTCATGCTCATAATATCTGGTTAATGCTTCTTTCAGAAACAGGACTACTCGGCTTTATTAGTATGAATTTATTGATCGGTTATATTTTATTCAAAGGTATAAAAACTCTTAAAATCTGTTCGGAAAATGACAAAGTTATTTTAATTTCTTGTTTATTAGGTTTTTTGGGGGTAAGTTTATTTCATTTGTGGGATTGTACTTTTTTTGATGCTAGAACTAATCTCCTTAGTTGGATTAATTTATCAGGGATTAATTATTTACAAATTAAATATACCAGTCCCAAATAGATTGTAATCTTTTTAGGAGTAGATAAAATGTTGAGAGTCTTATTTCTCCTATTCTAAGTTTTGCATTGATATAACTTAAATCCTATTGATATGGTTTAAAGTAATAGTTCAACTTTTTATTTTTTAAGTTAAAGTTGAGGTAAATAAGATAACAGTAGTTATATATAATTTAGGAATATAATATGAAAGCTTTACTAATTTACCCAATTTTTCCTCCTACTTTTTGGTCTTATGAGAAGATTTTAGAATTAGTGAATCGCAAGGTATTATTACCTCCTCTAGGTTTGGTTACGGTGGCTTCTATTCTTCCCCAGAACTGGGAATTTAAACTGGTCGATCGCAATATTCGTGCTGTAACTGACTCCGAGTGGGAATGGGCTGATGTAGTAATTATGTCGGCGATGATAGTCCAAAAACAAGATTTAATTGACCAGATAAAAGAAGCGAAACAAAGAGGAAAATTAGTAGCGGTGGGCGGTCCTTATCCCACTTCTGTACCCCATGAATTGGAAGAAGCTGGGGCAGATTTCTTTATTCTTGATGAGGGCGAAATCACCCTGCCGATGTTTGTAGAAGCTATTGAAAAAGGAGAAAAATCTGGGGTGTTTCGCACCACCGAAAAACCGGATGTTACTTCTACCCCTGTACCTCGCTTTGATTTATTGGATTTTGATGCCTACGATTCTATGTCGGTGCAGTTTTCTCGAGGTTGCCCTTTTCAGTGCGAATTTTGCGATATTATTGTCCTTTATGGAAGAAAACCACGAACAAAAAGTCCTGAACAGTTATTGAAAGAATTAGATTATCTCTATGAGTTGGGCTGGCGCCGCAGTGTTTTCATGGTAGATGATAATTTTATTGGCAATAAGCGTAATGTTAAACTTCTGTTACAGGCTTTGAAAGGATGGCAACAAAAATATCAATATCCTTTCCGTTTTAATACTGAGGCTTCGGTGGACTTAGCCGATGATCCAGAATTGATGGAATTAATGGTAGATTGTTATTTTGATGCGGTATTTTTGGGTATTGAAACCCCCGATGAAGATAGTTTACAAATGACCAAGAAATTTCAAAATACCCGAAGTTCATTGGCTGAAGCCGTAGATAAAATTATTCGCATTGGTTTGCGCCCCATGGCTGGATTTATCATTGGTTTTGATGGTGAAAAAAAAGGTGCGGGCGATCGCATTGTGCGCTTCGCAGAACAAGTAGGCATTCCCACCACCACCTTTGCTATGTTACAAGCCTTGCCTAATACCGCTCTTTGGCATCGATTAGAAAAAGAAGGACGTTTAACTGAAGGCAAAGACGGTAATATTAACCAAACTACCCTGATGAACTTTGTCCCCACTCGTCCCGTAGAAGATATTGCTAATGAATATGTGGATGCCTTTTGGCGACTTTATGATCCCCATGCCTATCTCGATCGCACTTACCGTTGTTTCCTCAAATTGGGAGCACCCAAAGCCCACCCCCCAGCCAAATTACCCACATTAATTGATCTTAAAGCCCTTGCGATCGTTATTTGGCGACAAGGCATAAAAAGAGATACCCGTTGGAAATTTTGGCATCACCTGTTTAGCATCATCAAAAATAACCCCGGAGTATGGGAACACTATTTAACCCTCTGTGCCCATAATGAACATTTTCTAGAATATAGAAAAATCGTCAAATCAGAAATTACCGAGCAAGTAAAACAATACTTAGATAACTACATCAAACCAGAAGAATCAAACACCGTAACTGATAAACAATTAGTTGCCTAATTTGGTTTTGAATTAAAAATTAAAGTCAGTTAACATCTCAAATTTCCCTAATTGTTAATTGGCTTTACCCAAGTTTATCAACATACACCCAACCCCTCGAACTCGCTTTCTTGTAAGAGTCTTACGTCAACATGATAAGATAGACACCGACTAAGATTAACCACAAAATATAGGGCTCAAGCCCACATCGAAAACGTGTTAAAAATCTTTTCTTCACGTTAAGCAACAAAAGAAATTATGCGTATATTTGTTAGTACAGGAGAAGTTTCGGGAGATTTACAAGGTGCAATGTTAGTAGAATCCCTCTATAGTCAAGGAAAGTCTTTGGGACATTCCCTTGAAATTAGCGGTTTAGGGGGGCAAAAAATGAAACAAGCAGGAGTGCATTTGATCGGAGATACAAGTGCAATTGGATCTGTCGGTTTGTTAGAATCTCTTCCTTTCATTCTCCCCACATGGCAAATTCAACGTCAGGCGAAAAAATATCTCAAAGCCAATCCCCCAGATATAGTAATTTTAATAGACTATTTAGGTCCTAATCTAAGCATTTCCTCTTTTTTGAAAGAAAACTATCCACAAATCCCGATCATTTGGTACATTGCTCCTCAATTTTGGGTGTGGACTCCTATGGAACAAAATGTAACTCAATTAGTCAATGTAACTGACAAAGTCTTAGCAATTTTTCCAGAAGAAGCTAAATTTTACCAGAAAAAAGGTGTATCTAGTACCTATGTGGGACATCCCCTAGTTGATAGAATCAAAAATGCACCGTCACGGGAAAAAATTAGGAAAGACTTGGGTTTAGAAGAAGATCAAATTTGTATTGCTCTTTTTCCAGCATCTAGAAAACAAGAACTGAAATACTTATTACCTGTAATGATAGAATCGGCTCAACGGATACAAGAAAAATTGCCCCTAGCTCGTTTTATATTACCTATCTCTCTCCGTGAATATCGCTCTAAAATTGAAGCTGTTATTAATAAATCTAACGTTAATATTAGTTTGTTTGAAGGAGATACTTTAAACCTTTTACCCGCCTTAGATTTAGCCATAACAAAATCTGGGACAGTTAATCTTGAGTTGGCTTTATTAAAAATTCCTCAAGTAGTTTTATACAAGGTTAATCCTTTTACTATTTGGGTAGGAAGAACTTTTTTTCAGTTGTCTATTCCTTTTATCTCTCCTGTTAATCTAGTTTTAATGGAGGAAATTGTACCAGAATTATTACAAGAAAAAGCTACAGTTACTAACATAGTAAAAAATTCTTTAGAACTATTATTAAATGTAGATTCTGCTATAAAAATGCAGAAAGATTATACTAGAATGACGAATATCTTAAATAAGAGTAATGGCTCGGCTAGTGATAATGCCACTGAAGAAATTTTTAGTTATTTGAATTTAAAAACTAGCAATTAATAGATATTCTAAAGTATCTTGGTTAATATAAAATTTTAGACAAATATTCATTTAAGCATTTTTTCTATTAGCTAAAAAAATTATTAAATATAGAAATACAAAATCTTTTAATCAACATTAAGTTTTTTTTAAACACTTTATAAATTATGAATTTATTAAAATTTATTTACAATAATCCTAAATATTTTATTATTTTTTCCATTTGTGCCACTACGGTATTAATTCCAAGTTATTTTTATAGTTCTCAACGTACTGTTACTTCCCCCATTGATAATGAGAATGTTATTAGCAATCAAAATCAAGAATTTTTAAGGTTTACGGCAGAAAATATTGATGTTTTTAATGAGTTTGATGTGAACCAAAATCCTCATAATTTTACTATCCAAGATTCTGATTATATTATTACTCAATCTGATTTTATTGAAGTCAATAGTCCTCTTAATTTATTAGGTCGAGGAGACGGTCATTTTTCCTTAGAAAATCGAGATCCCAGTGAAGTTACCTCTGTTTCTGTGATTATAAGTCAAGAACAAAAGGCGGAAGTGGCTTTTACTGTGGGGAATAATTATCCTATTCGTTTTAGTGGCACTGCGGTGAGAAAAAATTCTCAAATGATTGAAATTAGTCTAACAAGTTCTGGAATGGCAGATGCAGAAGGTAGTTTATTGGTTCAATATCAAGAAAATGAAATCAAGATATTAGAGGGGAAAGGTTTGTTAGATTATCAACCTTTTTCGATGAAATTTATTAATAATATTTCTGATCATAAAAATGATAGTAATGAAGAAAATTTCAATAATATTTTTTTAGTACCCCAAAAGGGCAGAGGATTATGGAGTTTAGATTACAAGGACACTGAAGCTATAGATACCGTTATGTTCCAAACTGATGAGGAAAAAGGTGCGATCGTTTCTTTGGGATTAAGTGATGGTAGTATGATTATTTTTCGAGGAGAAGTTGGATATAGAGATGCTTATAGTGTGACCATGGAAATTGATCGTCTAGGTGTGACGGAAGCTCAAGGATTTATTAAAATTGAATATGGTATGAATAACTCTATAAATCATTTAATGGGAGATGGAAAATTAGGTGATCAAAGTTTTTTGATTAACTTCAGTAAATAAATTCAAAATCAAGAATTTTCAAAAAAACGCCCCAACATCCCCAGCTTTTTTCAACATTGAACCTAGCAAGAGAAGGAGGTGTAAAAAAAATGGACTATTCTAGTCCCCATTGATGTTTAAGAACATCCTTGTACATATTTTCCCTAACTAACATTTCCTCATACAATTTCATTAAAAAATCTTTAGCTTGATCTTGGCTCATTTTATCCACTTGGGTTTCAAATGAACGTAAATTAAATTGCTGTTCTAAGGACAATTCTACTGGGTTAGACATTTTTTACACTCCTTTACTTTTAAATCAAAAAGTGTTAAGGTAATCTACGGATAACTGGTATTTAGTTTTCCTAGAATCAATAACTATCATCATCATAACTAAATTATTTTTAAAAAAACTGCTCAAAGTGAACAATGAGTATAAATACTTGTTTGCATTTTAATGTTCTCGGTATTGAATTTAACATTTTGTAACAGATCTGGTAGTATTGTATGTGTGATCATAAATTTAGAAAAAAGAAAGAAAAATAAAACTTCAGATTATCCCCTCTCAGTAAGTTAAAAACTCAATTCAGATTCTTCGATTAAATTTAGTATTAGAGCAAGAAATGATTTTAAAGGCATTGTTAGCCGATAATTATATAGAGCGATTTGAGAACAGGCAGTTAGTGGCTAGTTTTGGCTTACTAACTTTTTTGTTGTCTGAGTTAGGGTTAATCTGTGATCATAATTATATAGTTAGAAAATTTTAGTAAATAATTAATATTCGGAGGAACTAATATGTCTGTACGTCTCTATGTTAAGTTGCCTAAAGCAGAATTAGAAAAAGAGAGTTTAGAAAAAATGTTTAGTGAGTTTGAAACTCCTTTTACAACTAAATTAATTAAAGAACGTAAAAAAAATGAGTGCCGTGGTTTTGGTTTTATTACAGTACCAACGGATGAAGCGGCAGAGGAGTTTATTAGTAAATACAATGAGCAAACATTTATCTATAATGGTGAACCTTTTAAGGATGAAAATGGTGGCGATTTTATTTTGCTAGTGGAAAAAGCATTACCCCGCACTAAGGGGGATAAGGAGGAGGGAGCATCTTCTGAATCTTCTACACAAAGTAATGATTCGCCGGTGGTTAGTGGAGAAATATCTGCTACGCAGAAACCGAGTCCTCGTGGTAGTGATGCACCTAAGAAAGGTAAAAAATCTCGTAAAAGTTCTAAGTCTGGAACTTCTCAGAAGTCTTTTTCTGTGGCAGATTCAGCACAACCTGATCCTCGTTGGGCTAGTGAGTTGAGTAAATTAAAAGAAATGTTTACCTCTCAAACTACTAATTAGATTTTATTGTTAGGGAGAATAGTTTGCTCAAGAATTGTTTTACCTTTTAATAAAATATTGAAATTTTGACAATGTTCCCTCCCAAATCATTTTTAGAAGAAGGGAGGGAATTTCATTTGTAATGGCTTTCAGTTTATGTTGTTTAATGCTTGATAAATTGCTTGTTTTTGTTCATTGTCATAACCCCATCGGTCAAGAAATTTTTGATAACTACCTTCATTATTGATTATTGTTTGTTGCATTTCAGTTATTTTTTGTTCAATTTCTGGTAGTTGTAGTAAGTGAATTATTTTTTGACTTCTTTGGGTGACTCTTTCTGATTTTTGAGTCATTTCTCGGCTATTTTTGCGGTGGTGGGTTATTTTCATGGCCGTTGACATGGCAACATTTTTAACTAATAGTTCGCTGACTATTTCGGGGGATGTTTTTAGACCTTTAATTATAGCTGTAGATGGTTTATCTACTTGGGGGTTGTTGTCGGTTAGGTAGGTTACAAAAAAGCCTCTACTGCCGTTTTCTGATTTTGCTAGGGCTGTTACTATTTTCTCTTGGTCTTTTTCTTCTATGGTTTCTATTTTAGAGATAAATGTTTCGGTAAGGGCGATCGCACTTTCAAAACTAATATCTGGGGGGGCAATGAGTTCCATATTTTTAATTTTTTTTAAGGATGATAATTCACTTTCAAGTTCAAAATATATTATAGGGTGAGAAATTTGAACATCGAAAGAATCTCAACAGATTATCAAGAACCTATTGCATTTTTGGGATATATA
>PXEJ01000222.1 GCA_003566215.1 Cyanobacteria bacterium T3Sed10_376R1m
TCACACAATTAGGATTAAAATAAACGTTAAAAAATCAGGTCACAATAAAAATAGAAAATATCGAACCCAAACTTACTCGGCAGGAACTTCTCCTTCTGCGGGAGTTTCTGAAACTGCCACCTCTTGAAGATCAGAAAATAAAGCACTAACAGTAATAGTACTATTAAGAGTCGGTTGTCCCACCGCAATAACCTGATTATTTTCTAACAAGTATTGTTGAGGAGAACTAATCGTTGCATTAAAATTTTGTACCACCAACAAAGGCTGTAGCCGTTCTAAATCTTGAATAAATAATTGTAATTCATTAAAACTACCTTCTAAATTAAGATTATAAGTTTTAACCTGAAGATTATTTATTGCAAAAGGACCAAAAGAATCATCACTCACGGTTTGTGCATCCCCCGAAGGAGTAAAACTGGTAATCTTCAGATCCGAAAAATTAGCAAAACTATTAGCATCAAGTAACAAAGTTTCTAAAGTCCTCTCCTGAGCAAATAAACTTTCCACCTGACTCCTTAATGCTTGAGTATTTTCCAACTCAACCCTTTTTTCTTGAATTCTTTGCTCAAACTGACTTTCGCTTAACTGATTTAATAGAGCTTCCCTTTCTGCCTTAATGGTTTGTAACTCCGAAATTTCTCCTGCCACAGGTAATAGCTGACTCCAAGCAAGATAACCAGCAATTACAAAGCCCACAGCCCCAATGGCAATGCCCGTAACCTTTGGCGTTAAAGTAACTCCGAAAAATTCAGGATATTGACTCTCTAGTCCAAAATCCTCAGCATCATCACCAAAATCTTGAGTTGTCGTAAAAGATGTTGTCATTTTTAATTAAACCCCCTTATTATTGACTTGTAGTTGTTTCTTGTTCTTGAACAATTGGTTCAACATTTAGCGCGCCTAAATTATTCAGAGCATTAATCCGACTCACCAAACCAATTGCACCTCGACTATTTAACAAATTAACTAACTCCGTAGATGAAACATCATCAATCTCCGTAGTAATATTAAACGATACCCCTTGAGAAAGAGAAACACTAATCGAATCATCCACCGGTTGGGCGATCGCATTAGCATTCACATCACCCTCCTCTGATGCCAATTGACTGCGATTGAGTGCCACACTGCTAGGATTATCCGCCAAACTACTAGAAGTCAACCTAGTTTCTTGATCATTAATCAAAGGAGAATTTTTCAAAGTTAAAATAAAATCATTAACATCATCATAGGAATTAGCAAAACCAGAAATGGCTAAACTACGATTTCCCGACTGAGTTAAAGACTGTATTTGCACATTAGGAGGAATCAAAGAAGCAACCTCCTCCAACATAGCTGACCAAGGTTTAATCTCATCAAAAACACTAACTAAAATTCCCACCTGTTGATTAATACCATCAATCTCAGCTTGAATTTGATTTAATTCGGAACTATTACCCTGTAATCGTTGAATTTCCGCATCCAGTTGAGCTATGTTTGCCTCCGTGGCAGATTTTTGATTATTGAGTAACAATAACGCACCCCCTACCGCAGCGAGAAACGCAACAGCTACCCCAGTACCAACAAAAATAGGTACTCGTTCACTCAGGGGAGTCTCTTTTTTCTTAAAACCAGCAGTTTTACCGATTTGAGTTTGTCCGTCTAATCCTCTCTCCTTGAGAAAATTAATATCAATATTGTGCATAATTAGCTTATCCTCATTGCTAAACCTAAAACAGTTCCTAGTCCAGCCCTTTCCATCTCAGATAATTCATCCTTAATTGTAATTCCTAAGTTCGTAAGGGGATCAACTTTAGTCGCTGGAATATTGAGCTTTTTAGTAAAAAATTCATCAATTTGCGCCAACCCCGAACCAGGACCTGCCAATAAAATTTGTACCACTTCTTTATCGCCACTTTGATTAAGGTAAAAATTAACAGATCTTCTCAACTCATCTAATAATTCCCCCAAAACCTTTAACAATGAATCCATACCCGGGTTAATCCATGTTTGACTACTGGTACTACTACTAGCTGTTTGATCTGGATTATTAGGAATAGTAATATCCTGGAGAATTTCCGTATTTTTAGAAGTAGGTAAATTCATCGCTTGGGCTAACGCCACTTGCATTTGATATGTACCAATGGGGATAGTTCGAGAAAATTGAGGTACACCATCAACAATAATGGCAATTTCGGTACTGTCAAACTCAATGTCAACTAATACTACCGCTTCATTCTCTCCATAAGTCTTTAATTGTTCCTTGAGGGTTCTAATCAAAGAAAAACTATTAATTTCCAAGACACTAACATTCAATCCAGCCTGTTGAAATGTCTCTATATAAACATCAGTATTTTCTTTTCTGGTTGCCACAAGCAATACTTGTACTTTTTCGATGCCATCATCATTATCCACAAAGTAACCCAATTTTTGAAAATCGAGATCGACTTCTTCTTTGGGATAGGGTAAGTATAAACTAGCCTCATGATTAAGTACAGTATCCCTTAACTCTTGATCATTTAACTCTGCTGGAATGGGTAAAATACGAATAATAGCCTCCCTCATGGGTACGGCACTGGCAACTTTTTTCGGTCTTATTTTCGCCTCTTTTAGCAACTGTTCAATCAATTCTGCCAATTCTTCAGAATTAACAATTTGTCCTTCTTCAAATATATTCTCTGGTACTTCAATGGAATTATATTTGAGTAGTTTATACTGTTGCCCCTTCTTTGTTATTTGAGCCAAAGAAATTCGGTCTGGATTTATTTCAATCCCAACTCCGCTACTTTGTCCCCTGAGTAAATTAGTTAAAAAATCAAACATTTTATAATACCTTTCAGGTGTTTTTACTGGTTAAAGGGATATTCTTAACAAATTAATTTTATCCTAAAGTTTTCCTTTTATAACTATATATTTCTTATTTTTTGTTTCATTTAATTTTTGGTATTTTGTTTTTTTATTTTTTTATATGCTGTTACAAAGTAAGGATAGTATAATTATGTTGACACTGACATTAAAGCCCTTGCTTTTCTTTTACTGTGAGTAATAATACACAAAATATTTCTCGTTGTTTGTTGGTAAACGACTTGGGGTTAATATCATATCTTGAGGCTTGGGATTATCAAAAAAAACTGCTAGGAGAAAGATTAGATAATATTGAGTTACCTGACGTTTTGTTATTGCTCGAACATCCCCCTGTTTACACCCTTGGGACAGGTTCAACGGAAAAAAATATAAAATTCGACTTAAAAAAGTTTTCTGGTCAACTGTTTCGTACGGAAAGGGGAGGAGAGGTAACATTTCACTGTCCGGGACAGCTCGTAATTTATCCAATTCTTAATTTAAAGTATCATCGCCAAGATTTACATTGGTATTTAAGACAATTGGAGGAGGTTGTAATTCAATTATTGGCTGTTTATGGTGTTTGTGGACAAAGAATTCAAGGTTTGACTGGGGTTTGGGTTGATAATAAAAAAATAAGTGCTATGGGTATTAAGGTTAAACGTTGGATTACGATGCATGGTATTGCATTTAATTTATGTTGCGATTTGTCGGGTTTTGAACAAATTATTCCCTGTGGTATTGGTGATAAATCTGTGACTAGCTTAGATCGGTTAATCTTAGATTGTCCTACTATTGATGAGGTGAAGGATAATTTTATTAAAATCTTTTGTGAGGTCTTTAATTATTCATAATTAAGATATGATCAGTATTGGAGTTGGGTATATAGTAATCCTATATGAGTCAGGTAAATATTATCCCGCCCCTTAATAAAGGGGGAACTTAATTTGAAATTCTTACCTAGTATTTAGAATTGCTATATTATCCTGATTTGTCGGGGGTTATTGTCCGTAAAATTTGACTTAGACAACCAAGCAATATTGAAAATTACTTATTCAAACAAATATTAGTAAATTATTATGACCACAGTAGAACAAGTTAACTTAAAGACAGAAGAATTGGATGCTCCCAAAAGAGGTTTACCCGTCACAATTATTACTGGATTTTTGGGTAGTGGCAAAACGACTTTATTAAATTATATTTTAGAAAATCAACAAGGATTAAAAACTGCTGTTTTAGTAAATGAGTTTGGAGAAATTGGTATTGATAATGATCTGATTGTTTCTACTGATGAAACGATGATTGAATTAAGTAATGGTTGTATTTGTTGCAATATTAATAATGATTTAGTTGATGCTATTTATAAAGTTTTAGAAAAAGAAAATAAAGTTGATTATTTGGTGGTAGAGACTACAGGAATTGCTGATCCTTTACCAGTTGCTCTCACTTTTTTGGGTACTGAATTAAGAGAAATGACTCGGTTAGATTCTATTATTACTTTAGTTGATTGTGCAAATTTTAGTTTAGATTTGTTTAACAGTGAGGCGGCTTATAGTCAAATCGCTTATGGTGATATTATTCTTCTCAATAAAACTGATTTAGTTAAACCTGAGGATGTTGATTTGTTAGAGAGTCGTCTTAAGGAAATGAAGGCTGATGCAAGAATTATTCGCACCAATAATTCAAAAGTTCCTCTACCTTTGATTCTTAGTGTGGGTTTATTTGAGTCTGGTAAATATTTTGAACCGACTAAAAACAATGATCATGATCACCATCACCATGATCACCATCACCATGATCATGATCACCATCACCATCATTCAGATCATTTAGATAATGATGGTTTTTCTTCGATTTCTTTTGTGGCGGATAAGCCCTTTTATATCCGTAAGTTGCAGTATTTTCTTGACAATCAATTATCTGCTGATGTTTTTCGGGCAAAGGGAATTTTGTGGTTTCATGAAAGTGGCGATCGCCACATATTTCATTTAAGCGGAAAAAGGTTCACCATTGAAGATGATACATGGAAAGAAGGACAGAAAAAAGAAAGTAAATTAGTCTTTATCGGTCAGAATATAGACCATGATTTAATTCGACAGCAGTTGCAAGATTGTTTAATTATGGAATAGTTTAACCTTCTCAAGGTTATGGGGAAAAAAGTTTTTTCCCTTCCCCACAAGACTTTTTGGGCAAAATCGGCTTAAGGTCTAAATAAATGAGAATGCTGTGGATGGTAAAGTTGCGATCGCAATTCATCACCATTAAACTCCCTTAAAGCCGGACTAATAATATACATAGTAGTACGGATTAACTTATATTTTTGGGTAGTTTCAGCCATCTGAGTCAAAGGCACAATGACAATTTTTTCATCATCCCACCCTACCCGATAGCACACCGCCACGGGAGTATCAGAAGGATAATGTTTTAATAACTCTTCCTGAGATTTATGGGCATGACGAGCGGCCAAATACAAACATAAACTAGCCTGATGTGCGGCTAAAGAGCCTAACTCCTCCCCTGATGGCATAGGAGATGCCTCTCCGCTGACACGGGTTAAAATGATAGTCTGTACCAACCGTGGCACAGTTAACTCCGTCGCAATTTTTGCCGCCGCGGCTTGATAAGCACTAATACCGGGTATCAACTCAAAGGGAATATTCGCCTCCCGGAGTTGTCTCATTTGCTCATGAATCGCACTATATAAACACAGATCTCCCGATTGTAACCTGACCACCGCCAAATTATCCTTTACCTTGTTAATCATACAAGGAATAATAGTTTCAAGGGTCTTATTTCCCGTGGGAATTAACTGTGCAGTGGGTTTAACATCTTTTAAAATTTTTTTAGGTACTAAAGAATCAGCGTAGAGGATGACATCAGCTTGAGTGAGAATTTTATAGGCTTGAAGGGTTAACAAATCAGGATCACCTGGTCCTGCTCCAATGAAATATACCGCTGGTTTCATGTAAAATTAGCTTATAATGGGCAAACAATAATTATAGAGACTTGGAAAAAAATACAAGCCCCTGACGGTTGATTGTTGATCAAATTATATGATACTGTATATCAAACCGAGACTGGAGAATTAGGAGATTAGAGAGATTATAAATATTAGGTTTCCCAATAATTAGATTATTAATTAATAAATGAGTTGGCACGAAGTCGGATTTCGGTTATTAGCAATTTTTTTTCTGATCGCTATTAATGCTTTTTTTGTGACAGGAGAATTTGCCATTGTTTCAGTAAGGCGATCGCGTATTAACCATTTAGTACTAGAAGGGGACATTCCCTCAAAAACCGTTCAATCCTTACAAAAAAGTTTAGACAGACTACTCTCTACCACTCAACTAGGAATCACCCTTTCTAGCCTAGCCTTGGGATGGATTGGAGAAGGAACCATGGCAAAATCTTTACAATCATTAATTTTAGTTTTGCCCCTTCCCGAAAGTATAGTCCAAACTCTCATTCACTCCGTATCCATTCCCATCTCATTTATATTGCTAGTTTACCTGCAAATTGTTTTGGGGGAACTATGTCCCAAATCCTTTTCCCTCCTATACGCCGAAGGATTAGCCAGATTTTTAGCCCCTCCCATTAGAGTAATTGGTATAATCTTCAAACCCTTCATCGACATTCTTAACGAATCCACCAGATTTTTATTAAGATTAGTGGGAGCAGAATATACAGGTCAAGGATGGTATAAACAAGTTACCCCCGAAGAATTACAACTAATCATCCGTACCGAAAGAGAATCATCAGGATTAGAAGCCGAAGAAAGAGAGCTACTAAGTAACGTCTTTGAATTTGGAGACGTAGAAGCCATGGAAATCATGACCCCTAGAGTTAGCATCAATCCCCTAAGCCTAGACTGTACTTATCAAGAATTATTAACTGAAATCGCTCAAACTGGGCATTCTCGTTATCCCATCATCGGCGACTCCCTTGACGACATCAGGGGCATACTTAACCTCAAAGATTGTATTTCTTTTTTAGGAAAAAATACCCAAGAATCTAGCCTAGAAAATGACGATGATAAAATTAATTTACTTACTCGAAAGCTAGATAAATCCATTGAAGATTTAATCAAGCCCGTTAAGTTTTTATCAGAATCAACCCTTTTAAGTGAATTATTACGAACCATGCAACAGGCAAGGTTGAAAATGGTAATAATCGTAGATGAATATGGAGGCACATCTGGATTAGTTACCATGCAAGATTTAGTTAATGAAATTCTTGGTTGTGACGAAAAAACCGCCAAGAATGAAGAATCGACAGTAACAGTAATCGATGAACAAAACTTCTTGGTTTCCGCACAAATTAACTTAGATGAATTGAATGATTTATTAGATTTTAATTTACCTTTGACCGAAGACTATAATACCCTTGGAGGCTTTTTAATTTACCAATGGCAAAAAATACCTTCTCAAGATGAAGTTTTTCGATTTGATGAACTCATTTTTACCATTGCGGATATGGATGGGCCTAGAATTAACAAAATCAAAATTACCGTAAAACTTTAAATATTATTACCATTGCCCACCTAAAGCAAAAATCATCGCTAAATTCAGCAATGCCAATAAAATACCCTAATTATTTTCTCGATACCAGTCGATGGTATTTTTTAAACCCTGTTTTAAGTCCATATTGGCAGTAAATCCAAAGGCTTCCTTTGCCTTAGAAGTATCCAAACAACGGCGAGGTTGCCCGTTAGGTTTATCTGTCTGCCAAATCAATTCTCCGTCAAATCCCATCAATTCACAGATTAACTCAGTTAAATCTTTAATATTAATCTCGAAGTTAGTACCTAAATTAATAGGATCTGATTGATCATAACTTTGAGTACCCATAACAATACCCCTAGCCGCATCATTGGAGTACAAAAACTCACGGGTAGGGCTACCATCTCCCCATACGGGAATTGTTTTATCTCCCCTTTGTTGAGCTTCGTAAACTTTGCGTATTAAAGCAGGTATTACATGGGAGCTACTAGGGTCAAAGTTATCTTCTGGACCATATAAGTTAACGGGTAAAAGGTAAATCCCGTTAAAGCCATACTGTTGTCGGTAAGATTGTAGTTGAACTAAAAGGGCTTTTTTGGCGATACCGTAGGGGGCGTTAGTTTCTTCGGGGTAGCCATTCCAAAGGTCTTCTTCTTTGAAGGGTACGGGGGTAAACTTGGGATAGGCACAAATAGTACCTACACAGGTAAATTTTTCAACCCCTGCTTGATAGGCGGCGTGAATTAACTGGGTACCCATCATCAGGTTATCGTAAAATAACTCTGCTGGTTTGGCTTGGTTTAAGCCGATTCCACCGACATGGGCGGCAAGGTGAACGATTATATTTTGATCTTGAA
>PXEJ01000240.1 GCA_003566215.1 Cyanobacteria bacterium T3Sed10_376R1m
GCATACGACTATCTAAAAATTGAAGTTGACGCCCCCAAAGTAGCTAGTATGGGTTGGTGTTTTGGAGGACTATGGTCATTAAACACCGCTTTACTATTACCCACTGAGTTAAATGCGACTATCATCTATTATGGCGGAAATATAACCACAGATCCCCAGAAATTAGCCACCCTAGAAATGCCTATTCTGGGAATTTTTGGAGAATTAGATCAAAACCCATCCCTAGAAGTCGTCAAAGAATTTGAAAGCGTCCTCTTATCCTTAGATAAAGATGTGGAAATTCATATCTACGAAAATGCTGACCATGGCTTTGCTAATTCATCAGGCACTAGATATAATGCCGAAGCTGCCAAAGATGCTTGGGAAAAAACCACTGCATTTTTAGAAACCCATCTTCAAGGAGAATAATTTTTAAAAATTAGTGAGGGAGTAAGGTTTAAGATTGACCTCTCCCCCTAAGAAGAAACCAAGTCAATATGTTGCCATCTTAATTTGTCTTCAGAAAAGCCTATTTTTAGCTATCAAAACTGGACAAAGTCTTTTCAAAATCCATTCTTTGTTCAGCATTACGCAAAAAATAACCACTCATCATAGCAGAAGCTAATAATTTTCCTAAATTTTCCCTACTGGTATTGACCATAACTCCGAAATGATCAGGAGGTAAATGCCCTAATAAACCCATAATATTTTTTTCCATAATCTTAGAGACTTCCGTTGATTGTGGTTGGGATAATTGCGCTACGGTTTCGGGGCTAAGAGATTGAAGATATTGCAATAAAAGATTATCTTCATCGTGACTGTTAAGATAATTTGGATTACCGTTGGATGGATTATTCACGATATTTCCTCAATAAATAATTGTATTTACTTTTCTTTGATTTAATTGATCTGACAAAGATTTTTGTTACTAAATATAACTTACTTATTTTTAAACTTTGTTAGTAGGTTTATAACCGAACTTTTTAGGTACAAATTTTACGACAATTAAATTTCCTTTTTCATTCTTTCTAAAGTTTGGTGCATCTGTGAAAACATTTGTTCTGGACTAGTTCCAAACTGGCTTAATTGAGTTTTTAGTTGCTCTAGGGTCATTTTTGCCATAAAATCTTCCGATAACTCAAATCTTTTCATAAAAATATGATACCTTTCCATCATATTTTCCATTTTTTCAATAAAAATTTTTTTACCTTCTTTATCAAACTTCCCAAATTGACCACCTAGCTCCGTTAAAGATTGATAATCTTCAAATAACTGCTTTGCTTCTTGTTGTACTACCTCTGAATCAAAAAATCCCATTTTATCCTCTTTTAGTTAAATATATTAGTTATAATAAAAAATCTTTTTAATGCACGTGATTTCAATTATAAAATTAGTAACATTACTTTAAAAATACGGATTTCCGTATTCCACTGTGACTATGCAATTCTCGTTAAACTCTTTGAGCGATCAACCGAAGAAGAAGATTATTAGTATTATTCTAGCATTTTTAGGAACAATCACTCCTTTGGGAGGGTTGCATAAATTCTATTTAGGACAACCTCTTTGGGGTTTTATTTATCTTTTATTAGGCTGGGAAACTCCCATTATTCGCATTGCCTGTGCTGTGGATGCAGTTTTGTATCTAGTCCAATCTCAAGATCAATTTACCTTGAACTTTCATTCTATGTCGGGGAGAAATGAGAAGGAGAATTTAAAACAGCAATCCTTGATGGCACAAAACACTATTGATATTGCTACTGCTATTAGGGAGTTAGAAAATTTGAGACAGGAGGGGTTAATTTCTGAATATGAGTTTGAACAAAAACGTCGTAAATTAATTGAAAATTGACAATTATTATGTTTTCTGAATTTGTCGCTATATCTATAGTTTAATATTAATATTTCCTGTTTTTTTTGCCTAAAAAAGACGTGCAAATAACACGTCTTCACTATAAATATAAGTTATAAATTAATGAGTATTATAAAGTTAATTGTTGATAAGAAATTAGGGCTAATTGTACCAATGAACCTAATAATAAAGCTAGACCACTTAGGGAACTAATGGCAAAACCGGGAGCTCTTTTTTTTGCTTCTTGATAATATCCCCAAGCATAAATTATACGTCCTACTACCCAAGTTCCCCCTAAAATTGCCCCAAATAATTCACTAACATAAAAAGAAAATATCCATAGTAAGGGTAGAAAAAAAATTAGTTGTTCTAGGGTATTTTCTTGTACCCTTAAGGCTCTTTCAAAATTTTCGTCTCCTGTCATGGCGGGAGGCATTACTTTATATTTGAATCTAGCCCTACCTACATTAATAGTTGTCACAAAATAGACCAAAAGAGCAAAAACTGTAATGAGACTTGCACCCAATAACATAATTTTATGTCCTATTTATATATTTGTTTTATTTAATTTTATCTTATTTTTTCCAGTTATTTTCTGCTTGGTTTAAGACATATTTAGCTAGGTTATTTATGTCTTGTTCCGAAATGCGATCGCCATATCCTGACATATTATTTTTCCCGTGAGTAACAATATCAGTAATTGACTCTATAGAATCATAACCATTTCTTGTTAAAGCTTTTAACTTTAAATTTTTTCCTCTCCTGATAATATTACCACCATTAATATGACAACCTGAACAATTAATTTCAAATAACCTTGCTCCATCGTTTAAATTTGTTCCAGAAATTGCATAGGGAACATAGACTAAATTTAATCCTAAAAAACAAAAAATAGCTACTATTAAAACAATACTTTTTTTCATATAATTAACTTTGAGATAAACGTTTAATCTCTTGTCCTCCCAGTATAGATTCTGCCTGTGCCAAAAATTGAGGAATTTTTTCCCCATAAGGACTATGTTTTAAACAAGATGTTAAATCGAACTCCCTTAACTTATCAGCTTTTTGTCCAGGAAACCAATGTCCACCATTGCCTAATAGGTTATAACGCATTTTGCCATACTCTACCATGTCATAGGCTAGAGCTAAATTACGTAACCACAAAATTGTGGGGATATTAATATTGCCCGGGGTTTTTTCATGGTGAGGTAATCCCAAACGCCATGTTTTAACCCATCTTTCCCCTAATACTTTTTTTGCCTCATTTTCCAAACGCTCAATAATAGTAGCTAAAAGCTCATCTCCTTGATCTAAAAAAGCTAAACTCTTAATATGTTCATCAAAATCTTCTGGTTTTGCGGCACCAATACTAAGGGTATGAACTTGGGAATGAGAAAGACAAAATAAATTGTTAAAAACGATGGGGCTTAAAGGTTGACATAACTTAATTAATTTGGGAGAAGGTTTATAAAGTAAACCACCTTTGTTTGATGGGCTAATTATAAACACTCCCATATCATGATTATTTGCTTCTAAAATGGCTTCCCAATTTTCTTGATAAATCCAATACCAATGTAAATTTACATAATCAAATTGATTAGTTTTAATTGTGTTAATGATTAAATCTGTCTCTCCGTGGGTAGAAAAACCAACAAATTTAACTTTTCCTTGTTGCTGTAATTTTCTAACTTCTTCTAAACAACCTCCGTCTTTGATTACATCATCTAATAATTCTGGGGTATTAATACCATGGATACCTAATAAATCCACATAATCTAGTTTTAAATAATTAAGGGATTTGTCAAAATTTTCCCTAAATTTTTTAACATCTGATTCGGGACTAATTTTTGTTTGAATGATTAATTTTTCTCTGGGTAGTGTGGGTAAAATCTGCCCTAATTGCATTTCTGATGTGCCATAACCCCGTGCGGTTTCAATATGATTGATACCTAACTCTAAACTCTTTTTGATAGTAGCTTCAAGGTTATTTTGATCATTTGTGGGAATATCTTTTTGGGGTAAATCTTGCCATTTATATTGATAGCGCATACCACCACAAGAAAAAACGGGTATTTGTAATTCTGTTCTACCAAATCGGCGATATTGCATAGGATAAAAATTGGTTTAATTTATTCCATTATAAATTTATTATCTCTACCCTTTTACAACAGGATTGATCTAGTTATTGACGAGTAAGGGGGCGAATATTATTGCGATATTGGGCTTCGTCAAGCCCTGAACCTTGATTGGGGTTATCAGCAGATATTCTTTGGTTAAGGGCAATTACTCTATCCCTAGCTCCGGGATGGGTACTAAATATATTTGAACTGTTACTGCCTCCTCGATCAAGTTTTTGCATAAAATCAGGCATTGCTCTGGGGGCATAACCTGCTTTGATTAAATTTTGCAATCCTAACTTGTCGGCTTCAAGTTCATCTTGGCGACTATTGGGAAGACTAATGGCGGTGGCTACTCCTAGTTGAACAATTTGTGTTCGTTGTAATCCTGCGGCACTTAATAATCCTTGGGTGATAGCTTGTTGACGAATTTGTTTTTGGGAGTGTTTGGCTACTACATGACCAATTTCATGACCGATGACACTGGCTAATTCTGCTTCATTGGAGGCGGTGGTTATTAATCCTGTGTTTAGGTAGATAAATCCTCCCATGGTGGCGAAGGCGTTTACTTGTCTATTGTCTATGATGGTAAAATTATAGGGGATGTTGGGGCGATCGCTCGTTTTAACTAATTATTGTCCAATTTCATTGACATAGTTGTTAACATTTTTATTTTCATAGACTTTGATTCTGCCACCACGAATTAATTGTTGTCGCATTTGTTGTCCATACTCTACTTCCTGTTGGTCAGAAATATTGCTGATTTGAATTACTTGCATTCCTCTTAAAAAGAGTTCCACCCAAGGAAGGGCATAACTAACTTGTACATTATTAAAAATAATTGTGAGGGCAACGGTAATGGAAATAATTATATTTAAAAAAGGGCGTTTCATTCTCTTTATTTTGATGTGAAAAGTAAATGTTAATATATCTTTAATTTAACTTATTCTATTTGTTGGGACGATTACACTACTTTATTAGTTCCCTGATGAAGTGCGATCGCACTTCACTTTTTATCTATAGTTTTACTAAGTTTTCTAGGTATTACTAAGATTAAAAATCAGGTCAACAATGTTAGTTAAAAGTTAAAATTAAGAAAATAGTAGATATATAAAAGAAAAAACGATCAAGCAAATGACAAAAGCAACATGGAATGGAGCATTATTAGCCGAAAGTAATCAATGTGAAATTGTAGAAGGAAATTACTATTTCCCCCCCGACAGCATCAATCAAGAGTATTTTAAATCCAGTGACACCCATACCACCTGTGGTTGGAAGGGGGTTGCGAGTTATTACACCATTGCCGTAGATGGACAAGAAAATAAAGACGCCGCTTGGTATTATCCCGACACAAAACCCAAAGCTAATAACATAAAAAACTATGTCGCTTTTTGGAGAGGGGTAAAAGTTGAATCTTAGGTCAAAAAAACGTTATTCTGACTATTCTAATAACTTATTTGTTGCTCTTAATTATTGGTTAGAAACCCATTTTGCTACCCCGGGCTATGGGGGATGGGTTGTATTAGGTATTGCCCTCAGTTTTTTTGGAGCGGCAACTAATACGATGGCAGGGTGGCTTTATGTTTTAAGTGGTACTCTTTTTGCTTTAGTGGGATTAAATATTTTCATAGCTATTAAAACTACTAAAAAACTACAAATTAAGAGAAGTGCGATCGCACCTGTAAGTGCAGGGGATGAGTTAACCATTGAATTAATCATCACCAATCCAACCAAATCGGCAAAAAACCTCATTGCCATCGTAGATAAACTTCCCTTTGTCTTATCCCCTCCCGTAACCACCGTTATTGAAACCATTGCCCCCCAACAGACAATAAAATTAATTTACTATGCCCATTGTCAAAAAAGAGGAATCTATTATTGGCAAGAAATAGATCTCAAAACAGCTGCTCCCATTGGCTTATTTTATAGTACCAGAAAGCGAAATATAAATATAAGTGCGATCGTTTATCCGCAAATCTTGACCCTCAAAACCTGTCCTCTCATTGACCTCATGGGTACAGAAGAAAGCAAACAAAGACAAAGCGAAAAACTCTATCAAAATTCGAGCGAAGGAATCACTAAAACCTTAAGAACATATCGTTTTGGAGATCCCATTCGTTTAGTTCATTGGCGTAGTAGTGCCCGTTTTGGCGACTTACAGGTAAGAGAATTAGAAACCATCACAGGAGGACAAGAAATCATTATTTGCTTGGATAACTCATCCACTTGGCAAGAAAAATATTTTGAACAAGCAGTTATAGCCGCCGCTTCCCTTTATTTTTATGGAAGTTATCAACAATTAGAAGTAAAATTATGGACAGCGGATACAGGGATGGTAAAAGGGAATAAAGTGGTACTCGAAACCCTTGCTGGGGTTGAATTTGCCGCACAAAATCTTCATCAAATTCCTGATTTACCATTAATATGGTTATCAAACAATTCCAACGCCTTAAACTCACTGCCAAATAATAGTAGTTGGTTTTTATTTCCCGATGAAGATGACAATATTGATGTCCCTCAAAATTGTGCTTCTACCGGAATTATTTATGATCATAATCAACCAATGGCAAATTTATTACAAAAAACTTTTTAACCCTTGTTTTTTTGACCAAATCTAAATTATTAACCTTTTATCTGAACTATGGTCACCATTTCTAATAAGTCAGAAAATTTATCGGTAAATCATATTGGAGAAGTGATTGAAACTTCTACCACTGAGTTTTTAGCCCAATGTTTAGAACCAGAGGAGTTAAGTTTTCCCCTTATGCCTCCTTTTGGTAGTTGGGTAAAATCCATTGATGAACAATCGGGGAATAAAATATTTGCAATTGTGACGAATGTGACTACTGCACCGATTGATTCAATTCATCGGGCCAGGGCTTTGGGTTTATCCTTAGGGGAATTGAAGGAACAACAACCACAAATTTTTGCAATGTTGAAAACAGAATTTCGGGCAATTATTATTGGTTTTGAAACTCCTAGTATGGGTTCTAATGGGGTTAATCCTCCCCAAGGAAGTATTTTTCAATATTTACCCCCTCGCCCTCCTCAAATTCATCAGGGAGTATTTAGTTGTGATAGTGAAGAAATTGCTAGATTTACGGAAAATCCTGATTTTTTACGAGTTTTGCTCCAAGTTACTAATACTCCCCTCGAATCTCTTACTGCGGCTACCCTTCGTGAAGTTTATAAATTAAGAGGTTGCGATCGCCCTTGGTTGATTAAAGCAGGGAGAGTATTAAGCGTTTTATTAAAAAATGACTACGATAGTCTTAAGTTTATCCTTAGTCAAGTTCATGTGAGAAATTAAAAACAAGCAAAAATATTAATTTATTTAACAGTCTATGGGGAAAAGCCAAACCTCTCCTATAATAGAATGTTGCGAATATTGTTATCAAAATAAACTATTAAAAATGCCCTTATATAATCTTACACACCGTCCTCGTCGTTTGCGTCGCACCTCAGCAATTCGAGGGATGGTACAAGAAACCCAGTTAACTGTTAATGATTTGATTTACCCTGTCTTCGTTATGGAAGGGGAAAACCTTAAACAAGAAATTGTTTCCATGCCTGATTGTTATCGTTATAGTCTTGATTTATTGCTCAAAGAAGTAAAGGAAGCCTATGATTTAGGAATAAAAGCTATCGCACTTTTTCCCCTAATAACCGATGATAAAAAAGATAACGAAGGCACCGAAAGCTATAACCCTGATGGCTTAGTTCAGCGTACCATCAAAGCCATTAAAAAAGAAATTCCTGAAATAACAGTTATTACAGATGTTGCCCTTGATCCTTATTCCCCCTTCGGGCATGATGGAATTGTCATAGAAGGAGAAATATTAAACGATGAAACCGTCGCAGTATTAGCCAAAATGGCAGTCTCTCAAGCCCAAGCCGGGGCGGATATGGTTGCCCCATCGGATATGATGGATGGCAGAATTGGTGTGATTCGTAAAGCTTTAGATGAAGCTAATTTTCACCACGTCGGCATCATTGCTTACTCTGCTAAATATGCTTCTGCTTATTATGGCCCATTTCGAGATGCTCTCGAATCTGCACCTAAATTTGGTGACAAAAAAACCTATCAAATGGACTACAGCAACTCTAGGGAAGCCATCAAAGAAGTTGAACTAGACATCGCCGAGGGCGCGGATATGGTAATGATTAAACCAGCTTTAGCTTATCTCGACATAGTACGTCA
>PXEJ01000081.1 GCA_003566215.1 Cyanobacteria bacterium T3Sed10_376R1m
AAAAAATAGATCAACATTTGCTCAAGGTTATCCCACAATTGCGATAATGGTAACCCTAACCAAGGATGATTTTCGGTAATGACTTCATCCTGTAATGCCCATGTTTGTTCAAATAATTTTAAATGTCCGATCGCCTTATTACCCGTAGCCGCAAAGGCAAAGATAGGGGCAGCAAGGGCTGGAACACTCATGGTAAAATGATCTGCTAGGGTATGGTCTAATCTTGCCCCTAAAGTTTGATTGTAAAGACGGTTAATGATTCTAATTTTAGGGTTGAGGGTACGGGCTTGGGTGACGATGGCAACATTCAAGGCATCATCATTACTTGCTAAAACCATGGTACTGGCTTTTGTAATTCCAGCTTCCATGAGGATTTGTGGCGATCGCAAATTCCCTATTATAATCTGATCATCGTTTTGAGTAACTAAGGTGCGATCGCTAATACCCACCACATTAGCACCCTGTTGTTTAAGCAAATTGTAAATTTTATAACCCGTTCGACCTAAAGCACAAACGATAATTAGAGGTTTCATATTTTTATTAGGACAAAAAGCAATCATTACACCAACTTCTTCATATTATGTCCCAATCTACCAAAATTAAATGTTATTTCAGATACTGAGTGAATGGCTCACCAAACCCTCAACTGCTAATATATCTTTTACTTTAAAACTAACCCACCTAAAAAAAGCCCCTAAATTTAGGAGCTTTTTTGGTTAATTTTTTACGAAAAATTACTCAACCACAATAGTACCATTCATACCTGCACCACGGTGAGGTTCACAATAGTAAGAGTATTCACCCGGTTCAGAAAAAGTTACCTCAAAAGACTCTCCGGGAGCAAAAGCTAAACCTTTGTGACTTAGTGCTTCTGCATTAGGTGCGGAGCTATCAAATACTACGTTATGGGGAGCTAATTTGTTGTTGATCCATTTCACTGTATCCCCCGATTTGATGGTTACTTTGGCAGGTTGGAAAGCTAACATCCCACTGTCTGCACCCATTTTAACTTCTACGGTGTCGGCATTAGCAGGGGCAGTTGCGGAGATTACTACCATCATGGCTAACACTAAGGAAGATAAAAATAATCCAATTTTCTTAAACATTTTTGTTTGATTTTTTATGGTAATTCTTTATAGTTCGATCATAATATGAACTTTGACAACTTGTCAATTATCGAAGCTTACTTTCTTTTGTGACATTATTTGAAGGGCAACGGCGAAAACCCCAAACCTGCCCAAATCCACTATTCTCATATCTAACTGAGGTAAGATCAAATTCAGGTAAAAATAATATAAGCTAAAATGATATTGTCGCCTTAATATTTGTTTACAAATTTAACTATGCTCATTGCCCAACAAGAATATGCTCAACGCCGTGAACTGTTGAAATCTAAAATAGGAAAAGGAGTTGCGGTTTTTCCTAGTGCACCCATGGCGGTTATGCACAATGATGTTGAATATGTTTATCGTCAAGATAGTGATTTTTACTATTTAACAGGATTTAATGAAGCGGAGGCGGTGGCGGTAATTGCCCCTAATCATGGTGAGCATCAATTCGTTTTATTTGTACAGCCTAAGGATTTGGAAAAGGAAATCTGGACGGGTTATCGGGTAGGTGTTGAGGCAGCAAAGGATTTATACGGTGCTGATGCGGTTTATCCTATTGGTGATTTGGATCAAAAGTTGTCTGAGTATTTGGTAACGGGCGATCGCATTTACTACCATTTAGGAAGGGATCAATCTTTCAATCAAAAAATTATTTCCCACTGGCAAAGGTTAATCCGTACCTATCCTAAGCGAGGGCATGGCCCTATGGCTATAGAGGATAGTAATTTTATTTTACATCCCTTGAGATTAGTCAAAAGCTCTACGGAAATTGAACTAATCAAAAAAGCCATTGAAATTTCCGTTAAAGCCCATGGAAAAGCGAAGGAATTAGCTCAACCCGGGCGCTATGAATATGAAATACAAGCGGAAATAGAACATACTTTCCGTGCTTTAGGGGGTGATGGTTATGCCTATCCTTCCATTGTGGCATCCGGGGCAAATGCTTGTATTCTTCACTACATTGAAAATAATCGTCGTATGGAGGAAGGGGATTTATTGTTAATCGACGCCGGGGCTTCCTTTGGTTACTACAACGGGGATATTACCCGTACTTTTCCCATTTCTGGCTCATTTTCCCCCGAACAAAAGGCAATCTATGACCTTGTTTTATCCGCTCAATTAAGTGCGATCGAAGAAGTAAAAGCAGGTCAAGGTTATAATCAATATCATGAGAAAGCCGTGCTAGTTTTAGTAGAAGGCTTAAAAGAATTAAAACTCTTAAAAGGTGACACCGAAGAAATCATCAAAGAAGAAAAATATAAACCTTTCTATATGCACAACACAGGACATTGGCTAGGATTAGATGTCCATGATGCAGGACTTTATAAACAAGACAAAGACAGTTGGCAAACCCTTCAACCCGGTAATATTCTAACCGTTGAGCCAGGAATATATATCTCACCCTTCATAACTCCCGCCGAAGGGCAACCAGAGATTCCCGATAACTGGAAAGGGATTGGGGTAAGAATTGAAGATGATGTCTTAGTAACAAAAACAGGTCATGAAGTTTTAACCTCCGCCGTACCAAAATAAAATTATAGGGGCATACTTAGGGTTGTTCGCCTTCAATGATAGAATTGGTGAAAAATTTAACAAATAACTTTATAAATAATGCGTATTTTTGTAACTGGTATTAGTGGTTGTATTGGTCATTATATTGCTGAATCTTTAATTAAAAAAACAGACCATGAATTGTTTTTTTTGGTTAGAAATCCAGCAAAATTAAAGTTTGATTATAATTACCGTTCAGGCATTAATATCATCGAGGATAGTTTAGAAAATATTTTAAAATATCAAGAGCTTTTAAATACAATTAATATTGCAATTCTTACCGCAACTTGTTGGGGTGGAGAAAAAGAATCTTATCAAATTAACGTAGAAGCAAACATTAACCTAATTAATTCTTTAAATTCTGATAAATGTAAGCAAATAATTTATTTTTCTACTGCTAGTATTTTAGATAGAAACAATAAATTGCTACCCCAAGCCAGAGAAATTGGCACAGATTATATTAGAACAAAATATCAATGTTTTACCAAGCTATCAGAACTAGAATTATACGATAAAATTATCACTGTTTATCCTACCTTAGTATTCGGAGGTGATGAAAACAAACCATATTCTCATTTATCTGGGGGTTTAAAAGATACCTTAAAATGGATGAACTTAATTCGCTGGTTTAATGCCGATGGCAGTTTTCATTTTATTCATGGGCAAGACATAGCCACAGTAATAACTTATTTAGTTAATAATGGAGAAAATTTAGATCCTAGTTTTAGTAAAAAATTAGTCTTAGGAAATAAATCTTTAACTGCTAGTGATGCCATTAAAAATATTTGTGAAATCATCAATAAAAAAGTTTATTTTCAAATTCCTTTACCTATATGGTTAGCTAATATTTTTATTAAAGTATTTAATATTAAAATGGCAGAGTGGGATTATTTTTGCTTAAATTATCGTCATTTTGTTTATCAAAATCCTATCAATCCTAGCACCTTTAATTTACCTTCTTACGCACCAACATTAAATAGTTTATTAAAAGATTTAGGAATTGACTAATTAATTAAATACATTGATTAGGATCTGCTTAATAAATCAAAAACTAGAAATATCAAATATTTAGGTATATTATGATTATCAAAAAATACATAAAAGTAACACTTTTTTGACAAAAAAATAGTTAAAAGTACAAAATTACAAATAGTACACCTAGATAATTTCAGTTCGCCATAGTAATTGTAAGATTAGTTAGGTTTTAGATTTAATTTCTCTAAACTACAGTTAAACTAGAATAATAAACAATAGAAGAAAAACCTAAATACATATTTTTTTATAAATTACACATTTTATATGGGTAAAACCCCCCATACTAAACAATAAAAAGGGGTGTTTTACCCCTAACTATTTATAGCCATAATTTGTAATTATAAAGAAAAGATAAAGAGAAAAAGGTGGATAAGAATATGGAATATATTTATTCTATTAGTAATGCTAGTTTGGTTTTAAAGATTATCCATTATTTCGTTATTACTCCTTCTTTGCAGTCTTCTGAAATAACTGTAATTCATGAAATCAGTGGATGGATAATCAGAATAAAAGTGCCTTATAATTTAACTTCCCGAGACTATGGTAATGTTAGAGCATTTTTATCGGAATTAGGTTTTGTTTATCATCCCAACGTAAAAATGAATTTAGTTTTTTGTAGTTTAGATATGGGTGAGCCGGTTATTTCTGTTATGCGTGATTATAATGTGGCAATCATCTCCTGTGGCAAACCCAATGTAACTGAAGTTGAGGCTTTTCGTCTTCAGTTTTCTAAAGGTTTAGGTTATCGTCCCCAAACTTTAGCTTGATTTACTTTCATTACTCAATAGAGATATTGAGTGAGAACTTGCCATTTCATTAATCCAATTAAGTAAAATCGGATTAACCACTTCTGGGGCTTCATCTTGAGGACAATGCCCTAACCCTTCTAGGGGAATAAACTCCTTGACAGTAGGATATTTAGACCACTCACGCCCTAGCTCGATAGGTTCCCAAGGGTCTTCTGTACCCCATAATATAATTGCACTACAGGGTAAAATGGGTAACAAATCTTCCGCTAAGGGGCCACCAGAATAACCTGTAAAAGCTAAAAATACTGCAGCGGCCCCCACATCTTGAGAGGGTTGGTAAATAAGCTCAATTAAATCATCGGTAATAGCGTCTTTCCGACGATAGGCTTGAGACAAAATATTTCTGATGACTTTTGGTTTGGCAATTTGTTGAAAAAAGAAATTACCGATCGCCCGATTTTGTAACACACTCTGCATAACAGATGCTCCAAAATTACGACTCCAAGGTAAACTGTTGCGTTTGCGCTCATGTAACAATCGTAAAGAGCAATTAAGAGCGGCAATACCTAAAACTAGATCAGGAAAATCTACTGCTGTTTGCATAATCACAACACAACCAATAGAATTACCAATTAAATAAACAGGACTACCCACTATTTGCCTACAAAAATCGGCTACCTGTTGCCCCCAAGTATCAAAAGTATAGGTAATGTCCAAATTAGGTTCAGGTTTATCAGAAGCACCAAAACCAATTAAATCAAGGGCATAGCAACGACAACTTTTAGCTAACACAGGGATATTTTTGCGCCAATGACCACAATTGGCCCCAAAACCATGGACAAAAACCACCCCAGGGCCTTCTTCTCCAGCCTGTTGATAACCAATATTAAAACCGCGCCATTGCCAAGTTTTGTATTCCAACATGATTTTAAATAATGGATAATTTGATTAAATTTTGATTATTTTTCATTGTGATTATTCCCTACTACTAAATGAAACAAAAATATTGGTATCCATAAGACTTACGCATTTTTATAGTTTTAACCATTATTGTTTAATAAACAATTTGGAGTATCAAAAATTTTTGCGTAAGTCCTGATAAATTTAGCAAGAGTTATATAATTTAAAAAAAACTCCGAAATCATTTATTCATAGCTACTAAGCTTTTACGAAATCTAAAGCAGCAGAATTCATACAATAACGCTTACCTGTGGGATTAGGCCCATCATTAAACACATGACCTAAATGGGCATCACAATTAGCGCACAACACCTCGGTACGTTTCATAAAAAAACTAACATCTGTTTTATAGGCAATGTTATCCTCATTGGCTGGTTGCCAAAAACTGGGCCAACCAGTGCCTGAATCGTATTTGGTATCAGAAGTAAATAGTTCTGTACCACAACAAACACATTTATAAGTACCCTTTTCTTTATTGTCGTGATACTTACCAGTAAAGGCTCTTTCTGTACCGTGTTTTCTGGCAACTTCAAATTGTTCGGGGGTAAGAATTTTTTTCCACTCGCTCTCTGTTTTTGTTAGTTTTGCCATAGTTTTGAAAAAATATAATGTTAACTTTTATTAAGAATCTTTCATCTATCTTATCAAAAACTATCGAGAGTTAGGCTAAAGATTTTGTAAATAGCCCATAACCAATTTAACTAAGGTGTAAATAGGGGTAAAAATAGGGTAATGAAATAGTAAACTACCGGGGCAGTGAAAATATAACTGTCAGTACGATCTAATATACCTCCATGACCGGGGATTAAATCCCCAGAGTCTTTAACTCCTGCATCCCGTTTGATCATGGATTCCATTAAGTCACCTAAAAGGCTAACAATGCCAATTAATAAACCTAATATCATTCCTAAAATAATCCAGTGAGTCCAATGTAAAAACCATCCCCCCAATACTCCCACTAAGATACTGCCACCGATGCCAAATAAGCTACCTTCTAAGGTTTTTTTAGGGCTGATAGGAGAAAGTTTTGTTTTCCCGAAATTTTTACCAACAAGATAAGCACCTATATCTGCCGCCCAAATACAAGCCATGGCGATAAAGGTGATTTTAAGGGCATCGGGAAAACTACTTATATCGAAAGGATGTAAGGGAAAATAACCATTTAAGGGCAAGTTAGGTATATTGGGAATGATGTGAGAATACCCTGTGCTGTCTCCTAAACTTACCCGTAGTCTAATCCAGTAACTAGGTAAATATCCTGCGTAGAATAGTCCTAAAATTGAGGTGGATATGTCGGCGATGGTGGCTAGTTTAGGTTGAAAAAGAAGATAAAAACAAATTAATGCCCCCGCAAGGGCAAACATCGCATCGGTTAAATCAGGAATTACTGTGGCGGTGATAATTAATAGTTGTGATACGACTAGGGTTGTTTTTTCTGCTGGTTCTATTCCTTTTGCTTTTACTAATTTAAAATACTCTAGTTGTGCTAGAAATACCAAGATACCAAAAGCGATGGTGAAGTACCATCCCCCTACTATAATCATTATCAGGGCAAGGGCGATCGCAATTATGGTACTAATAGTTCTAGCGTAGGGCATCAAATTCAACGATTATTTACTTACAAGAATCAATCTTCTATTTTAACGTAAATAATTAATTGTGTTGATTACCCCGAAACCCTCAGATTTGATTAAATTAAGACTTTTCACGCTTAGGATGACCAAACCAAGCTGACTCTTGAGTTTTACCATATTTTTCCCGTAAAACCTTTGTTACATCGTCTATATTCCCATCGGCAGATACCCAACCATCAGCAACATCGGGGAAATCTTGACGACAATTTTCACATTTTTTCTCGGGATAAAAACGAATAGGACACCAAAAAGATTCTACATTTCTTAACATTTCCGTACCCAAAGACCAAACTCCCGTCATCCAATCGCAATATAAACACCAAATCAAATCATAACCGATCAAACCTTCAAACTTATGACGAGATACATTAACCCAATCTTTAACCTCATATTTGGGTAAATTTACTAATTTTGTTAAAGGAGGATAAACAATAATTTCTGCAAAACGCACCATCCAAAAAACAGGAATTGCTAGAGCTGTAATCCAGACAGCAAGGTGATTACGCCACCATCCAAACATACTGCTGATGGTAAAAGCAATTTTGCCTCTATTTTTACTTTTATAATTAACTAACTCATGAAAAATAATCCAGAGATACAAACTTGTCAATTCTGCACAAAAAGCAGGAATGAGTCCTTTTGCACCAAAAAAACTAACACCTAAGACCAAAGGAAGTAACATGAAATAAGCTAGGGCTAAATCTATTCCTGGGGCATAACAAAAAAATTCAGAGATGGATTTTCCTGTTTTCCCTAATTGTGGCAGAAAATGGAGAATTAGTGTGGCAAGTAATAACGCACCAACTAAAGCAAAATAGAAATTTAATATCATATAGTTTATATAGTTTTTATTTTTTTAAAGTTTCTTTTACCTAATTTTACTCATAAATTTTTAATTATTTATTACATTAATTTTTTTATCGATGAAAGATAACAAGGATATGACCATTAATTTATCTTTGGAGTGGATAAATAAGTTTCCTAGTATTAGACAACTAGCTAAAAAAAGTCCTATTGGAAAACATTTACCCAACTATCTCTATGTTCATATTTTCGCTCTGGGCTCCCTTGATATAACTTTACAAAAATATGA
>PXEJ01000402.1 GCA_003566215.1 Cyanobacteria bacterium T3Sed10_376R1m
ATGGTGAGGAGAATTGACAATGGACAATTATGAGGTTTTATTCTCTGGGTGTAGTATCTGTAATTTTTTTGTTTTAACTATTTTTGTCAAAAAAGCGTTACTTTTGTGTATTTTTCGATAATTGTAATATGCTTAAACCCTTGATATTTACAGTATCTGATTTATTCAGCAAAATCTAATTGATCAATCAAATCAAAATTAGCGGTTACATTTTGTACATCATCTAACGATTCAAGGGTATCCATTAATCTTAATAAAAATTTGCTTTGTTCGGGATCACTAATTTCCATGATATTATTAGCTATCCAACGCAATTCTGCCTCTTTAACATTGAAATGATTACTTAAACATTGATTTAAGTTTTCCAAGTTACTAACTTCGGTGAACACCTCCGCACCCTGATAGTCTTCTTCGGTAATAATTTCATAACTATCCGCATCGGCTTCTAGGGAAATCTCTAGCAAGATGTTTTCTTCTATTTCTCCTTCAATGAGGACTACTCCTTTATGGTCAAACATCCAACTAACACAACCAGTTTCTCCCAAATTACCCCCATTTTTACTAAATGCCTCTCGTACATCAGCCGCTGTGCGATTGCGATTATCTGTCAGTGCTTCAATTAAAACCGCAACTCCCCCCATGCCATAACCTTCATATCTAATTTCTTCTAATGTACTTTCATCATCATTATATGTACCAGCACCTTTCGCAATGGCTCTTTCAATGTTTTCGTTGGGTATTCCTGCGGATTTGGCTTTTTCTACGGCTGTACGTAGCTGAAAATTACCATTAATATCAGCAATACCATTACGTGCGGCTACAATGATTGCACGGGAAAGTTGAGTAAAAGTTTTACCTTTTTTGGCGTCAACCCTTGCTTTTTGTCGTTTGATGTTAGCCCATTTACTATGACCTGCCATAAAATTTATTTAATTTCTTTTATCCTACTCAATCTATTTTGATTAACACAAAAGGTTGTACGATAACAGTCTGAAATTGTTGGGTTTGATTACTATTCCAAAGACTTAATTGTTCTGATGTTGGTTTTTGAATTAGTTGCTCACTAATCCAATGTTGAATGGTATTTGTATCGTTAAGGGCGATCGCATTTCCCACCTCAATTATATCTAAATTGGCATCAACAACAATGATAGCATCCCTCTGGGCATGAGGTTTTAAGTCTTTCCAATCAACCTGTGCTAACTGTTCTTGTAATTGGGTTTTTAAATCTGACATTTTTTAACATAAACGGTGACACAACTTCATAATTGTTCATTATCCATGGGTCCATTGTCAATTATCCCCCAAGCCGTATTTACAAAGTATCTCTATGGAAAGTTAGGCTGGAGGCTTATGGCAAAAAAAGCTAACTATAACGATTAAGAAGGGATTGTAAACCACCTTGATACCCAGCACCTACTGCGTTAAGCCGCCATTCACCTTCTTGACTATATAACTGTGCCATAATTACGGCGGTTTCAACGGAAAAATCTTCGCTTAAGTCATAGCGCAATACTTCTTCCTTGGTTTGAACATCCACAAGGCGAATGTAAGCATTAGTTACTTGACCAAAATTTTGTTTTCTTTTATCAGCTTCGTGAATGGTGACGGTAATAACTATTTTTTCTACTTCAGGGGGAATTTTACGTAAATCAACAATTAAACCTTCATCATCTCCTTCCCCTTCTCCAGTACGATTGTCTCCTAAAAGTTTAACAGATTGATCTTGATCGGGACTAACTAGGTTATTGTAAAAAATAAAATGTTTATCAGAAACGATTTTTTCATTGCTTCCTAAAAGAAACACCGACGCATCGAGGTCAAAATCAGCTCCTGTGTCGGTGACGTTAACATCCCAGCCTACGCCAATAAAAGCAGCAACAAGGCTAGGGGCAACCTTGGTCAATGAAATCCTTTGTCCTTTTTCTAGTGAAATACTCATAGTTTAGCCCATGAAATTTAGTGATATTGTTACTCAATTATCCCCTGAAAGTCACAGTTTAATTGATAATCCACATCTTGATCCTGATTTACAAGGTATTACTCCAATTCAAGATGCGATCGCCCATACTCTCAGTTATATTGAAGGAGATAAATTTGCCAAAATGGTAGTTGAAACTACCGCTTCTGCTCTTATTTTACCACTAGACTCTACACTACAAGAACAAGCAACAAAAAAAGGTCTTGCTTGGTTATCTTCCCCCTATCCCCGTCTTACTTTTGCCCAAGCCCTTAACCTTTTCTATCAACCTTTTATTCCCAAACCCCAAATACATCCTAGTTCGGTTATTTCTGATGATGTGGTATTAGGAAAAGATGTTTCTATCGGGGCAAATGTGGTGATACAAGAAGGAGTTAAATTAGGAGACAATGTTTGTATTTATCCTAATGTAGTAATATATCCCCATAGTGTAATTGGCGATCGCACTTTACTCCATAGTAACTGTACCATTCACGAAAGAACACAAATTGGTCAAAATTGTGTAATTCATAGTGGAGCTGTCATTGGAGCAGAAGGTTTTGGATTTGTGCCTATTAAGGAAGGCTGGTACAAAATGCCACAATCTGGTTATGTTCTTTTAGAAGAAGGAGTAGAAATTGGTTGTAATAGTACGGTTGATCGTCCTGCCGTGGGTATAACCCGCATCGGTAAAAATACAAAATTAGATAATTTGGTACATATCGGGCATAATTGTCAAATTGGTCAAAATTGTGCTTTTGCAGGGCAAGTTGGTTTGGCTGGAGGGGTTACAGTGGGTAATCGGGTAATACTCGGAGGTCAAGTAGGGGTTGCTAATCAAGCAATCATTGGAGATGGTGCGATCGCATCTGCCCAAACGGGAATATCAAGTAATGTTAAATCAGGAGAAACCGTCTCCGGCACTCCATCTATGCCCCATAAAATCTACCTAAAGGTTTCTGCTATGTATAAAAATCTTCCTGATATGTATAAAGCTTTCCGCCAATCAAAAAAACAAGAGTCTTAAGGTTTTTTCCTTTGAAATAACCCAAAAAGCCATTAAAGTAAAGAGTTTAGGCACACCACAAGTATCTCTAAACTCCCAACCATAGGCTGTTTAACTCTCAAACTAAGCAGAAAATAGCAAATTACTTTGCCAACAATCCCCTAGCCCCCCATAGAAATTAACCCAAAGAAAAAATACAATTAAAATCCCGATAGATATTTATGAGAATTGGGCAAAATGTAATTGCGGATATATAAAAATGACCAAAAAATTAAAGTTCGGTAATTACTCAAGGAAATAACCTTTAATATTAACCCAAAATGAGTCATTATAGAAAGTAATGGTTAACAAATTGTTATATTTTGTTAAGAATCAAGTAAAAGCCCATTAGGCAAAAAATTAGCTGTTAAAAAAAAATCACATATAATGAACTTTTATTAACAAACTAACGTCTATAGGGACATTGAAACAAAATTAAGTCATAGCGACTTTAGTTAATCATGAGGATATGTACTCATTCATAATCCTATCATAAAAAAAATTGCGCTTGAAGTTAGGAGAATATAAGCCCTATGCCCACCGCCAAAGTTAATGCAATCGACAAAAGAAAAATCAGCACAGTAGATATGGTTCGTACCTACTTGCAAGAAATTGGGAAAGTTCCCCTTTTAAGTCATGAGCAAGAAATTGTGTTTGGTAAACAAGTGCAACTGATGATGGCTATGTATAAAGAAAAGGAAACTTTAGCCGAAAAATTAGAACGGGAACCAACGCCAGAGGAGTGGGCAGAAGTTGTTGACAAAAGTCCTACGGAATTAAAAAAACTAATTCATCAAGGGAAACGGGCAAAACAGAAAATGATCGAGGCTAATTTGCGTCTCGTAGTTGCCATCGCCAAAAAGTACCAAAAACGCAACATGGAATTTTTAGACCTTATCCAAGAAGGTAGTCTTGGTTTAGAGAGGGGAGTAGAGAAATTTGACCCCACTAAGGGATTTAAGTTTTCAACCTATGCCTATTGGTGGATTCGCCAAGCTATTACCCGTGCGATCGCACAACAGGCTAGAACCATTCGTTTGCCCATTCATATTACCGAAAAACTTAATAAAATAAAGAAAACCCAACGGGAATTGTCCCAAAAATTGGGTAGAAGCCCCAACCAAGGAGAAATTGCTAAGGAGTTGGACTTAGAACCCTCTCAAATCAGAGAATACTTTAGTATTGCCCGTCAACCTATTTCCCTAGATGTCAAAGTAGGGGATAATCAAGATACTGAACTATCAGAACTACTAGAAGATAATGGAATTTCCCCAGATAATTACATTACTCAAGAGTTGATGCGTCAAGACTTACATAAACTTCTAGGGGAATTAACCCCCCAACAACAAGAGGTTGTCAGGCTTCGGTTTGGTTTAGATGATGGTAAAGAACTATCTTTAGCAAAAATCGGTCAAAGAATGAGCATTAGTCGTGAGAGAGTAAGACAATTAGAACAACAAGCCCTTGCCCATCTTCGTAAAAAGCGAGGAAGTGTAAAAGAGTACATTATTACGATGTAAAGAAGTCCTATCTTTTTCCCGAACCCCCTTTGCTAATCTTAAAAGCAAGGGGATTTTTTTAGGCTCAATTTTGTTTTAAAATAAAAAATCAATATATAAATAATAATATTTATGACTTCTTCTCAATGGGAACGTTTATTAAAAAATAGAGGAATTTGGCAAGGCTCATTTACACAATTTTCCCCCAAGGGTGAGTTGCTTAAAAATACTCCCACTGAAATCAAATTAGAGGGATTAAATGAAGATAAGACTATTCGTTTAACGGTTACCAGAATTGGACAAGATACCCCGCCCCACGTAAACGAATTTACCTATCTTAATCGCAGTATTTTTCTGTTTGAAGATGGTCATTTTTCTAAGGGTTCATTACAATTTAGCCCTTTTTCTACTTTTGGATCTGAATTTGGTTTTGTGAAGGGCGATCGACGCTTACGAATAGTACAATTATTTGATAAAGATAGTAACTTTGATCAAATAACCCTCATAAGAGAATTTCGAGAAAATAGCGGAAAAAAAGAACGTCCCCAACTCACCCTTAATCAACTAGAAGGAGATTGGGAAGGAAAAGCAACTACCCTTTATCCAGATTGGCGAGAGCCAGAAACTTACTCCACACTTTTAACCTTAAAACAAACAGATAATCAGGTAACCCAAAGAATCCAAACACCACAATTAAATACAACCTCAACCGCCACCTTAGAAAATAATACCCTCACTTTTTCTGATCAAGATCAAAACATCAGAACTTTAATGCTTCCTGACGGTGCATCGGTGAGAGCACCCTTAAAAATAAACCATCGTCAGCCCTTTACAGTAGAATGTGGTTGGTTAATTGAACCTAATCAGAGATTGAGGTTAATTCGTAAGTACGACGAAACAGGTGCATGGAATAGCGTTACTCTCATCAAAGAATTTAAACAAACTAACAATTAAAATTTATATCCTAAGAGTGGAACATAAAAAATAATTCAACTATTCGGATCAAAGATACTTCAGATAATAAAACCTCATCATTGTCCATTGTCAAGTTGAGTTTTGGCTTCCCTTTCTAACTCTTGTACCTTATTATTTTGTTGGTTTTCCGTCTCTTGACGCTCTCTTTCTAACGCCGCTTGGTTTTCTCTCTCTTGACGCTCTCTTTCCAATTGTTGCTGTCGCTCTAATCTTTCTTTTTCTAGCTGTGCTTGACGAGCCTGATTTTCTTTTTCTCTATTTAACCGAGCTTGTGTTTCTTGTTCTTCTTTTTTCTGACGGGCAAGACGATCAAACTCTGAACCTGCGACAGTAAAGTTAATCCGAACTTGTACAGAGGCATTATTATCACTAGGGGAAGAAAATTTCATTCTTTGGGCGGCTAATAATGCTTGTCTATTCACTTCCCCATTACCATGAGGGCTAACGACACTTACCCCTAATACGTTACCGCCCCCGTCGAGATTAATTCTTACAGTGGTTTGACCTTCCACACCTTGTAAAGCGGAAGGATAAGAAGGTTGACAGTTGCTAATACATTTAATACTTTCTGGAAGGGGAGTCGGTTTTGATTTTGGAGGTTGGGAAATGGATTGACTGGTAGCGGCGATATTTGTAGGAATAGAAGCGACAGAGGTATTGTTATTGTTATTTTGACTATTACTATTAATACGATTTAAACTAGAAGTCTTTTCTCCTTCCCCATTATTGTTACTAATAGGAGTAGGGGTTTTGCTGTTATTGCGAGAAATTCTGCTATTTGACATTCCCTCATTTGAACTAATATTGGCAACGGTATCATAAGAATTACTATGATTTGTTAGTTGTGGAGAAGATTTTAAAGAATTGCTCAGAGAATTACTTATTTCGTCTTCTATGGGTTGAATAGCACGAGGAGTATTGTTTTTGGCTAAAGTGTTACTACTTGTTAATATTTCTTGGGGTTGAGTGGTTGTAATATTCTCTATTTCTTTGGTAGGAGTCGGAGTCTTAAATTTTGGTGTAACTGTTTCCTGCTCTATGGCGATAGATGCAGAAGTTGTTTGAGATTGGCTTATTTCATCTCTTGGTTCTACTTTTAGGTTTGGTGTTACTGACTCTAGGGGCTTAGATTTAGTGGAAGTCGGTTGTTGCTTGATTACTTTTGTGGATTGTTGGGGAAGGGATGGGGGGATTTTAACTGTTTTTTGAGATGTTGGGGGGGGCTGAGGAGAAACTAATTTTTGGGGGGTTGGTTCAATTTGCTTGACTTTTTCTTGTTTTTTAATTTTCGGCTCAGGTTTTTTTTGTTTTTCTGGCTTGATTTCTGGTTCTTTGACAATAATTAATTCTATCGGTTTACTGTTTTCTTTGGTCAAAGGTTTTTCTAAGGTATTAATCATTGATAGCACTACCCCATGAAAGGTAATTGAACCAATCACTCCGATAGTAACTAATTTCTTAGTTTTTTCTATTTCTTTTTGTCGTTGTTCGATACAGCTGGGTAAATTGGTCATGATTACTTAAAATTTTATTGCTAAATACTTGCATTTAATAAGACTATTTCGCTATATTAATATAGTAGTTTAATTAATAAAGATTTGCAACTAGCTTTAATGTAATTCAATGTTACCAAATAATTTTTTAACATTAGGTGGTGTGGTTACGGTTCCTTTATTGGCTTTATCCTTAGTTACAGTGGCTTTAATTATTGAGCGCTTTTGGTTCTGGACTCGACTCAAATCAAGGGATAGAACTCTGATTAAAGAGGTTCTAAGGGTTTATCGGGTTGATCATTTTGGGGCGATCGCCCTTCTGCGTAAAAACGGAGATTTACCTATGGCAAGGATCTTTTTAGAGGCGTTGCAATTGGAGGAGCCAACTGCAATAGAATTTCGATTAGCCCTAGAAACTTCTACCCAAGCTGAGTTACCCTTATTGAAAAAATTTAATACTTTTTTTCAAACAGTAATTACTATTGCTCCTTTGTTGGGACTATTAGGAACGATTTTAGGTTTAATAGAGTCCTTTGCTTCTCTGGATTTAGGTAACGCAGGGGGAACAAACACTGCAGGGGTGACGGGGGGCATTAGTGAGGCTCTAATTTCTACGGTTATAGGTTTAGTCGTGGCTATTACTACTTTGATTTTTGCAAATATCTTTCGTTCTTTTTACGTGAGACAAATCGCTTTAATACAAGAATATGGAGGACAGTTAGAGCTTTTGTACCGTCGTATTTATGAAAAAGGAAATAAGTCTTATGCGAATACCTGAAGAAAATGATGTGCAGGGAGAGATTAATATTGTGCCGATGATTGACGCTATTTTCTCGATTTTGGCGTTTTTTATCATCTCTAGCCTATCTTTAATTCGCTCCGAAGGTTTACCCGTTAATTTGCCATCAGCCCAAACTTCTGAGTCACAAAAAACTGCAGAAATTAATGTCACTATTCAAGAGAATGGCAATGTTTTTCTAGACAAACAACCGATTCAAATAGACAGTCTCAAGGATGAAATTATTCGATTAATTCCTCCTAATCAAAAGGGAATGGTGATTATCAATGCTGATGAAAAAGTCTCCCACGGTGTCGTAGTATCTGTTATGGATCAATTAAGACAGATAGATAGGGCAACAATGGCGATC
>PXEJ01000301.1 GCA_003566215.1 Cyanobacteria bacterium T3Sed10_376R1m
AAAGGGCGAACGATGGGACTCGAACCCACGAATGGCGGAACCACAATCCACTGCCTTAACCACTTGGCTACGCTCGCCGTACATTAGAAGATTATAACATACAATAATAAAATAATCTACTTAAATTACAAAAAAATATGAATCCCCTTTCAGAATCAAAACGCCTTCCCCTATCAATCTTTGCCGCCATAGGAGGTTCTTTATGTCTTGTCTTGGGAGGAATCTTACTTTTTACAAACCCTCACCAAAAAAAATATGAAGAATTTGCATCCGCACAATTAAGCCTCTACGCTAAAGAAAATCTCTGTCAAGCAAACTCATCAGGCATTGATCAAGTTATCAAAAGTCAAGTATGTCACATGATGGTAGAAACAGGGAAAGGTCAACTTCCCAGAGTAATTAGAGAAACAACCACCCGAAATAACTACTTTATTCTTAGTATTTATGACACCAATCTTTATCTTTATAAATTCAGAACCATTGGTATATTTAACAACTTTTATGTTCTGAGTGCTGACCAAACCTATGAATAAAACTCTAATATTCTTATAACCAAAAACCACCCCCAATAAGCTAAAAATTAGCAGATAGCGGTGGTGTATTATTGCGATAAGATCAAACCGTTAGAATTAATCTTGATTCTTATTATCATTGTTATTGTTGTCAGATTGTTCAGTAGAACTGCCCGTGCTATTGTAGTCTCTTCTTTTGAACTTAGAATTAAAACGAGTAGTTTTTTTTCTAAATTGACGAGCGTAAGCCTTATTACGTTCTGCTTTTTCTTTTTTAGGATTGCTTTTAGCCATTATTTCCTCATATATAAAATGTTTACACTTCTAAAATGGAGGCTGTTAAATAAAATTAAAGAACCCCCAAACATTTAGAAGTAATTATTCAATAGTGAATTATAAGTATTGAATTTCATCGTAAAAACAGCAAACTAGAAACGAGAGCCACCTCTGCGACCACCGCCACCACCGAAAGAACCTCTGTCTTCACGGGGTCTAGCCTTATTTACCTTCAAATCACGACTCATCCACTCTGCACCATCGAGAGCTTCAATTGCTGCATCCTCTTCCGCTTCAGTTTCCATTTCAACAAAAGCAAAACCACGCATACGACCAGTTTCTCTATCGGTGGGAATATGAACTCTCTTTACCGTACCATATTCTGCAAAGACTTCACTAAGGTCATTTTGACCCACACTATAGGAAAGATTTCCTACATATATCGACATGAATAGACGAACTCCTTAAATTATTGAATTGTAGAGACCTAAGATGGTGTTTATGAAGTCTATCAATATTGTACCAAAGTTTAAAATTGTAAATACTGAACAAAAATCGTATCACTTAATCTTTATTCCCTGACTCATTATAACACCTTAATCATTTTTCATCACCTCTTATACTTAAGAAACTTCTTTAAGAAGGTAAAAAACGATCCAATGCCGCCTTAAGTGCCTCAATTTCGATGTCAATACTACCATCTTCAGCCGCTCTAGTAATACACTCACTTAAGTGTTCATCTAAAATAATTCTGGCAACTCTATCTAATGCACCCCGAATAGCGGCAATTTGGATTAAAACTTCTGGACAATCCCTATCCTCATTTACCATCGTTTTGATACCTCTGACATGACCTTCAATACGAGATAAACGATTAATTATTTTTCGTTGGGATTCTTCACTGTGGGAATGACTATGAACAGATTTATCCTTATGATGATTTGAATTATGATTTGTTATTCCATTATGTGTGGTTCCCATTTTGGTCAAAAAGTTTGAGTTTAAATAAATATTTTTCTTATTATAGTCGATTTATCTCTTTAGCTTCCAAAACAACTGTCTGGTATGGGGTGTGTCTAGGAAAAAAGATTATATTATGTTATGATAATCATTAGGATCTTAACAATTTTTAACAAAACATTAAGGAGAAATAATTTAATGGCTGGTCTATTTGGTTGGTTTAAAAGTAGAAATAATAACAATCAGGGTGCTTACTTTTTAGAACCTGATGATGCAAAAACCTATGGTGATATTGACTATATGCGTAAAAGTAAAACTGTACGCAGAACTTTTCCTAAAACTTTAGGTAATAATAAAGGTGCAGAATTCATTCAAGAAGTTTCTTCTATGAAAGCGGCGAAGAAAAACGGTCTTCAACAAAATAGTAGCTCTATTTCTACACAAAGCAGTTCTCAATCTGAATCTTTCACTTCTGAATCTTCTTTTCAGCCTAGTGAAGTTGACAAACGTCGCTCCACTGACACGAATATGGATATGTTCCGTAATATGGCTAAAGGTATTAAAAGAAAATAAAATATTGACATTAAAAGTTGCCAATAAATAATATTTTGCCCACGCTAAACTATAGTTTTTTCTTTAGATTAATAGCGTGGGTTTTTTAATCATTGCTAAGTTTTTCTTCCTCTATTTGATATGTGGAGATAGATGAAAAACCAACTTTATTTATATTATCAGCATACCCAATATTATTTTCTAGTAAATTAACTTTAGCTGAGAGATTTAAGTTTAAGCTATTTTTAAATTTAAACTCAGTGTTTTGATGGTGAGATTCATAAAATCTTAATATATAACTATTGGGATCTTTTTCTGCTGTTTTAAATGCCATTAATACTAAATTATCAGGTTCTAAGTTGATAAAAGATATTTCTGAAGGCAGTGTTGATGATAATTTTTTAGTTTCTACTATTAAGGATTGTAAAGGATTATTTAATTCATATCCTTTTTGAATAGTTTTAGCGTCTCTATAATTCCCTTGATGGGGATAAAAACCATAGATAAATTCATGATAACCCATATCAGATTGAGAATCTGGCCACTTTGGACTACGAAGTAAACTTAAACGTATTTGATTGGGTTTTGCATCATAACCATACTTACAATTATTCAAAATACTCACTCCATAACTATCATTGCCTAAATCTGCCCAATGATGGGCACATATTTCCCATTTAGCTTTTTCTTGGGGGGTTTTTGGGTTTGTTGGTTGTTGCATAACTCCACAGGCTACTTCATAATTGAGAGTTTCTGAGACAAAATTAAGGGGGAAGTTAACTTTTAAAAGAGTGTTATTTTCTTGCCAATTTATTTTATTTTTTATATAAATAATAGGACTATTACAATGTAGTATGTACTCTTGAATAAAAAATGATTGATTGTACTTTTTTGTTACTTGAATAACTTGTCTTAGGTTTCCTTTTTCTAAATATTTAATAGATACTAATTCAGTATTATTTAGGGGATAGTTTTCATAGTTGGGATCAATATTCCAAGCATCCCAATATTGTCCTTTATCTTGAAATAACTGTAGTTGATTACCTTCTCCATTAATATATTCTTGGTCATTAATCAGATCATAAACACTAACTAAATTGCCTGTATTAGAATCAATTTTTCCTTGAATATATTGATTAATTAATTGAAATTGATCAATGTCATTGTTTAAATTGTTTGTTACAGAATATTTATAATTTTGAGAGTGTATGTTATTTTTTGGAATCAATAGGTATTCTTTATAGCCGACACTAGGAATTTGGTCAGCTAAAAATAATAACTTATTATCAGCAGATATTTGAGTTTTTAAAATATTTCGTTCAAAATCAGCAACATAATATTTCTGAGCATCTACATCTATTTCTATTATTTCTGATCTTGCCCAGTTTAAGCTGTTAAAAATCACTAATGTTTTATCCTCAGGCAAGGATATTTTAGACTTTTTCACACTTAGGGCAATTAAATTTAAATTCTCATCTAAAATATTTTTTGCATCTTTAATAATCTTAGACCAAAGTTGATTAGCTTCCACAAAAACTTGATTAATAGAAGTTCCGGGTAAAATGTCATGAAACTGATTTAACAATACTTTTTTCCATAACTCATTAATTTGTTTTTGATTATTATTAACTTTATTAAAAATAATCTTGTTTTGTTTAATTAAAATATCAGTAATTGTAGAAAATAATTCAGCTTGATAAAGCAAACTTTCTCCATAACGATTGAAATATTTTTGTTCTGCATGAGTTGTATAACAACCCCTGTGTAATTCTAAATATAAATCTTGATCCCAAACAGGAAATTTCTCCGCAGAAACAGAACTAATTTTATTTAAATAGTCTTCTGCGTGAGTAAAACAAACATTAGGGAAAAAAGGAGAATCATCATAACGCTTTATGACCTCTAACATATCATGGGTCGGACCTCCTCCATGATCGCCTACCCCCGGCAACCAAAAAATATCTTGTAATCCCGTTTGTTTTTCCCAATCAACGCTATAGTTACTCATAGTGATGGGATTAGTGTCCATTATTCCTGTAATATTGGGGGGAGACATGGTGGTAAAAATGCGACTACCATCGGGAGAGCACCACCAAAAACAACCATGGGGAAATTTGTTTGTGTCATTCCAATGTAGTTTTCCTGTTACAAAGTATTTTATTTCTCCTAGTTTTAAAATTTGTGGTAACTGACAAGGAAAGCCAAAACTATCTGGTAGCCATGCTACTGTATTATATTTACCAAATTTTTCTAAAAAATATTGTTGTCCGTATAGTAGTTGTCTAACTAAGGATTCTCCACTGATTAAGTTGACTTCTGGTTCAACCCACATTCCTCCTAGTATTTCCCAAGTTTTGTTTTTAACGGCTTTTTGTATTTGTTTAAATAGTGATGGTTGATTGTTTTCTATCCATTGATAAAGATAAGCTGTTGTATGACCAAAAGTTAGATTGTTGTGTTTTTTTTGTAGGTTTAATACAGAGTTAAATGTTCTTTGGGCAACCTCATAAGTTTCTTCTATTGTCCACAACCAAGCCATATCTAAATGGGCATGACCTAATAAATAAAAGTTTCTTTGTTTTATATACTTTGATAGGGGTAATAGGTTTTCTCTTAGTATGGTTAAATGGTTATTGAATTTGTTTTGCTCTTTGATTATTGACCAATTAATACAATTGACAGTATCTTCTAATATTTTTTCTTTTTGAGGATAAAAATTTTTAATATACTTATCTAAAATGGTTAATTCATTGGCAAAAAAACTAGGATCTATAAAACCATTTGGATTTTCATAAAGACAACGAGAAAACATTAATCCACCGATGTCATGGCTAGGACTTGTTAAACGTAAACTGATAATAAATTCTTGATTTGGTTGGGCATTCTTTGTTATTAAAATTCTACTTGATGAGTCAAATAAATCTCCTTCACATACTAATTGTTCATTGATAAATATTTGTGCAGATTCTGCCCACCAAGTAAGTGCTATTCTCAGAGATAAGTTTTGGAGAGGATATTTTGTTAAACTATGGGGGATTATAATTTTTTGGGCAAACCATCTTACTTTATTCCCTTTTTCCCAGACTAGATATTCTTTTTCGTTGACTTTTGCATTTTTCCACTGGGAACTTAATTCTAGGGGAGGATTGAGAGTATTTTCTTCGCTAAATAGCCAGTTATTTTGGATATTTAACTCTGTTAAATGTTTTAGATTATTGATTGCTTGATTAATTAACATAGGTTGTCATCTAATTTTATTAATTGCTATTTTTGTTGTGAAAATAAGATTTTCTAATTTTTAAAGAATATAATATAAATTAATATTAATTTACGATATGGAAATCTTATATGATTCAGGAAAATTTGATCCCCCTTAGCTCCTTAATAAGGGGAAAATTCTATTTCAAATTATCACAAATGATTTAGGGATACTAGAGATTATTGAAAATTATTATAATTACTTTTAGTTACTTTTAATATTTTATTTTGTTAAAATATTGTTTAGTTATTAATTATTATTTTGGTAAAAAAAGGTTTATTTTTATAAATGAAAAAAGTAAATTTGTTTTGGCATAGAAAAGATTTACGAATCAGTGATAATTTAGGGCTTAAATATGCTAGTGAAAAAAACTCCAAAGTAGTTGGTATATTTTGTTTAGATCCTAATATTTTAGAAGGAGATGATATTGGTTCAGCCAGAGTAAATTATATGATTGGTTGTTTGCAAGAATTGGCTAATAATTATCAAGGGTTAGGAGGTGAGTTACTAATATTTCAGGGTAAGCCACAAGACATTATTCCTAAGTTAGCAAAAAAATTGGAGATTGAAAGAGTTTATTGGAATTTAGATGTTGAACCTTATGCCCGTAAAAGGGATGAGGAAATTATTAACCTTTTGTCGGCAGAAAATATTGAAGTTTGTACTTTTTGGGATCAATTGTTACATGAGCCGTGGGCGGTATTGACTAAGGCCGAAACTCCTTATACTGTTTATGGACCTTTTTGGCGCAATTGGGTTAGTTTGGAAAAAAAAGATCCTGTCTCAAAGCCTGAAAGGTTATGGGGTTTGAGTGAGGGGGAAATAGAGATGGTTACATCTTTGGGTCTTATTTCTCTTCCGAAGGGAAAGGATTTAGGTTTTGTTTGGGAGGGAGGTTTTGTGTTGTCTCCGGGGGAGAAGGCGGCTAGGGAAAGACTGGATTATTTTTGTGATAGTTTATTAAGTAGTTATGATGAAAATCGTAATTTTCCTGCTGTTGATGGTACTTCTTTGTTAAGTGCGGCTCTAAAGTTTGGGACGATCGCACCTAGAACCCTTTGGCAGAGGACTGTTGAGGAATTAGAAAACACTCAGAGTGATGAAGGAAGGAATAATATCATAGCCTGGCAAAAGGAATTAGCATGGCGAGAATTTTATCAACACTGTCTATATTTTTTCCCTGAATTAGCCCAGGGGGCTTATCGTGAGCATTTTAAAAACTTTCCGTGGGAAAACGACGAGGTTAAATTTAAGGCATGGTGCGAAGGAAAAACGGGCTATCCCATAGTTGATGCGGCAATGCGTCAACTCAACGAAACGGGATGGATGCACAATCGATGTCGGATGATTGTGGCTAGTTTTCTGACCAAAGATTTAATTATTGATTGGCGTTGGGGAGAAAAATATTTTATGCAGAAACTCTATGATGGTGATTTAGCCTCCAATAACGGAGGTTGGCAGTGGAGTGCTTCTAGTGGTATGGACCCTAAACCGTTAAGGATTTTTAACCCGGCATCCCAAGCTCAAAAATTTGACCCAGAAGGAGAGTATATTCGTCAATGGTTGCCCGAAATTAGCTCTTTAGATACAGGAGATTTAGTTACTGGGAAAATTTTGCCCATAGAAGCCCAGAGTTGTGGTTATCCTACTCCCATTGTGGATCATAAGACACAACAACGGACTTTTAAGGCTTTGTACGCTCAAGTTAAAGGATGAGTAAGGAAGGGATTTAAAAGTATCTTTGGTAGAAAAGTTAAGACCCCGATTTTAGCAAATTTTCTTAATTTCTTGAACTAGGGCTTCTATTTCTGACTCGGTAGTAAAGTAATGGACACAAGCCCTAACACATGAAGGTTGGGCAAGGGTGCGTAAAAAGTAGTTTTTTTCTTCTAGGTTTTTGACTAGCAAACTAGGATTGTTGACATAAAAAGAGACTAAACCTGATTCGGGTGGGCTATCCTTTAGACATTTTACCTTTTCTATTTTGTTTAATTCTTTCCAAAGATAAGTACTTAATTCGCAAATCCTTTGATAACGTTTTTGCGGACTTCCCCATTGACGGTGAATGGCGATCGCACTTCCTAAAGCAGTGTATAATGGATAGGCTGAGGTAGCCACTTCGTAACGAGTGCCATCTTGACTAAAAGGTAAACCCTTTTGGCTAAAATCAAGGCTACGCCAACCGATAAAGGTAGGATGGAGGGGGGATAGTAAATCCCCTTTAACGTACAAGAAACCGACCCCAGAAGCCCCACAGAGCCATTTATGTCCTGTACATCCATAAAAATCTACTTTTGTTTCAGGTAAATTGAGGGGTAATAATCCCGCCGACTGAGCCCCATCGACTAATACTTGGATGGGTTTTTTACTACTAAAATTATGACACAATTGACAGATTTCCTTGAGGGGTAAAACTTGCCCTGTATTCCACAACAGATGACTAATCACCACTAAACGAGTGTTAGCTGTTAGGTTATTTTTAATA
>PXEJ01000163.1 GCA_003566215.1 Cyanobacteria bacterium T3Sed10_376R1m
TCTACATTAACCCCTAACCTAGCCCAATCAAATTGTTTGTATTGAGTTGGAATCTCTTCCGCAGAAGATGGTAAATCTCGAATATGCCCCATAGAGGCTTCTACAATGTAATCTTTGGGCAGATAATTGCGAATGGTTTTGGCTTTGGTTGGTGATTCAACGATGACTAGGGTTGACATAGAAAATTATTTAGTATCTCTCGATTGCTACTATACCTTTATTTTTATTATTAGCACAGTACAGGATAAAAAACATTTTTTCTATTTTCCACGCTAGTAAAAGTTCATTAATTACTCTTCAGGGGGTTTGGGACGTTCAAATTGAGAAGCAGCAGGAAATTGAAGTACCGGTTCGTCTTTTAGAGCCATATTCATAAACTGACGCCAAATAGGTGCAGCAGTGCTTCCCCCTGTCACCCCACGTCCTAAAGTTTGACGAAAATCATCATTACCAATCCACACCGCCACAGACAATTGAGGTACATAGCCCACAAACCAAACATCCCTCTCACCGCTAGTCGTTCCAGTTTTCCCCGCCGCAGGACGACCAATATTAGCAGTGGTGGCAGTACCACCCGGTTGAATTACATTTTGTAACACGGTAGTTAAAGAAGCCGTCGCCCACTCATTCAAAACTAATTTTGGTTTAGGGGTGTTATCTACAAGGGTATTACCTGCGTTATCAGTAATTTGTAAAATCATAGTAGTGTCAGATTTCCAACCATTACTTGCAAAGGTAGCATAAGCTTCCGCCATTTCCATGGGAGTAACTCCAATAGGTCCTAAGGGTAAAGATACCACAGGCTGTAGAGGGCTTTCTATCCCTAAAGTACGACTATCCTCAATCACCTTATCCAAACCAATTTCCTGACCTACTACCACCGCAGGAATATTGAGAGATACGGTCAAAGCATGATTAATACTAACATTCCCTCCTCCCATATCACCGCCATAGTTTTGGGGACTATAAAGCCCCCCGCCAGAACCATCACGATAACCCTTCGAAAAATTAGCAACACTACTAGAGGGGCTATATTTACCCGATGCAAAGGCAGTGTAAAAGACAAAAGGTTTAAAGGCTGAACCGGGTTGACGACGAGATTGCAAAACTCGATTGAACTGACTTTTTTCGTAGTCAACCCCCCCTACTACTGCTTTGACAAAATGAGTCCGAGGATCGATCGCAACTAAGGCAACCTGATCCGCCCGAACCCCTCGACGACGCAGATTACGGTGAGCATTACGAACAATCTCCTCCGCCTGTAACTGCATATTATAATCAATAGTTGTTTGAATATTTAAACCACCCTTGATTAACATATCCGAGCCAAAGCTTTTCACCACCTCATCCCTTACCGCATCGGTAACAAAAGGAAGACGACTACGTTGCCAAGCTTGAGGTTTACCCACCCCCAAAGGTTCATTTTTAGCACTTTGTGCTTCTTGGGAGGTAATCCAACCCAAATCTTCCATCCGATTTAAGACAATAGCCTTTCTTCTTTTTGCTACAGCATAATCATTAAAAGGACTAAAAACTTCCGGAGCCTGAATTATACCTGCCATCATAGCTGCCTCTGCTAAATTGAGATCCTCAGCAGGTTTATTAAAATAGCTTTTTGCCGCAGTTTGTACCCCATAATTATTATGACCCCAATAAATATTATTAAGGTACATAAGTAAAATTTCATCCTTAGTAAAAACCTGTTCTACTCTCAAAGCTAAAATTGCTTCAGCTAATTTCCGAGAGAAATTTCTTTGTTGGGTAAGAAAAAGATTTTTAACTAACTGCATTGTCAAAGTGGATGCCCCTTCTACCACCGAACCACTGCGATAATTAACTAACATAGCCCGTGCAATACTATTAGGATTTACTCCACGATGGCTATAAAAATGACTATCCTCGATCGCCATTACCGCCCGTTTTAATTCTGGAGAAATTTCCTCAAGTTCTACGGTTTGACGATGTTCTTCCGAGTGAAAACTAGCTAATAAAACCCCCTTAATATCATAAACGTGACTGGTTTGGGCAGGAATATGATTTTTTAAAACTCTGACATCAGGCAGATTACGAAAACTAATTGCCAAACCGGCCAATCCTCCAGCCACAACGGAGGTGCTAAATAAAGTTAATCCGAGAAAAGTCCCTCCAGCAACCTTTATCACTCCCAAGAGAAAATTTTTATCATTATTGGGTTTAGGGGATTTTGTTTTAATTTTAAGAGTAGTAGATGACACGTTTTTATGAAGGTAAGGAATAAATTTTTGATATTTTTTTCGTAATATGAACGGATAACTATAGAATATAATTTAAAATATTTTTTAAATGAGGTCAGAAATAACTGCGCTTGATTCTAGCATAAAGACTTTATAATGTATCAGTATGTGAGCCTATATATAATTATTTTAAACCAAAAATCAGTTTTACTAAATTAACCTATGTTTGTTCTTAGCGGTTACGAATACTTTTTGGGATTTTTACTCGTCAGTAGTTTAGTTCCAATTTTAGCCTTAACAGCGTCGAAGTTACTCCGTCCCAGGACAGGAGGTCCAGAAAGACGCACCACCTATGAATCAGGCATGGAACCAATTGGGGGAGCATGGATTCAATTTAACATTCGTTATTATATGTTTGCCCTCGTTTTCGTAGTATTTGATGTAGAAACTGTGTTCCTTTATCCTTGGGCAGTAGCTTTTAATACCCTTGGTTTACTTGCCTTTGTAGAAGCTTTAATCTTCATCAGTATCCTGGTGGTGGCACTTGTTTATGCTTGGCGCAAAGGAGCTTTAGAATGGTCTTAAATCAACTGACAATTAACAGTTGACAATTGACCGTTAAAATTAAGATAGAAGCAAAGACAGCTATTTAACTAAAATTATTATGAACAACCCCACCCCAGATTTAGCAACTTTACAACAAAATGCTAAAGACAAAATTCTCAACCCCATGGCAAGAAGTCAGGTAACTCAAGATTTATCAGAAAATATTATCTTAACCACCGTTGACGACTTACACAACTGGGCTAGATTATCAAGCCTTTGGCCGATGCTATACGGTACAGCCTGTTGTTTTATCGAATTTGCCGCCCTTATTGGTTCTCGTTTCGATTTTGATAGATTTGGTTTAGTACCTCGCTCTAGCCCTCGACAAGCGGATTTAATCATTACCGCTGGTACAATTACGATGAAAATGGCTCCAGCATTGGTGAGACTATATGAAGAAATGCCCGAACCTAAATATGTTATCGCTATGGGTGCTTGTACCATTACTGGCGGAATGTTTAGCAGTGATTCCACTACAGCGGTGCGTGGAGTAGATAAACTGATTCCTGTGGATGTTTATATTCCGGGTTGCCCTCCTCGCCCTGAAGCGATTTTTGATGCTATTATCAAGCTCAGAAAAAAGGTGGCAAACGAATCTATTCAAGAAAGAGGAACTGTACAAACTCAAACGAATCGTTACTACAGTACCACTCATAATCTCAAAATGGTTGACCCTATCTTAAATGGTAGGTATCTTCGTAGTGAATCTCGTAAAAATCCCCCCGTACAGTTGGCAGAGGCTATGGGAATACCCGTAAATCCTGCCCTAGAAACTACTACCGAAAAACAGGAGGCTTAGTAATAGTGACCCAAGAAAATAAAGTAGAAAACACCGAGGCTAATGAATCTACAGAAATAGTTGAAGCTGGTCAAACTTCTAAATGGTTAACGGAAAATGATTTTGAGCATCAATCCTTAGAAAAGGATCATTCTGGGATAGAACTCATTGAGGTTAAATCAGAGTATTTATTGCCTATTTGCACTGCTTTATATGCCTATGGTTTTAATTATCTTCAATGTCAAGGAGGCTATGATTTGGGGCCTGGAAAAGAATTAGTTAGTTTTTATCATTTGACTAAGGTTTCTGATAATGCTGATAGTCCTCAAGAAGTCCGAATCAAAGTCTTTTTGGATAGAAATGATCCCCGTGTGCCTTCTGTTTATTGGATTTGGAAGGCAGCCGACTGGCAAGAAAGAGAAACCTATGATATGTACGGTATTTTTTTTGAGGGACATCCTAATCTCAAACGCATTTTAATGAATGAGGATTGGATTGGTTGGCCTTTACGGAAGGATTATATTTCTCCTGAGTTTTATGAACTTCAGGATGCTTATTAAGAAAAAAACTTGGTTATCAAGCCTCGCCCTTTTCGGGCGAGGAGGAAATTTTCAAGGTTCTAAAGACAGGTGGTAGAGGAGCATACTACGTCCGTATAAGTATTAGGTTAAAGAATTTATACAAAATATTTTTTATTTATTTTCTGGCGTTGCTTAATTATGCTAGGACACACTATAAATATTCAATATTTTAAATATTATTACCATTCCTCATCTACACTAAAAATAATATTGAACTGAGATTTCTGTTGTGTTGTTATTTTTTAAGGATTCTTTCGCTTTTCTTAACATTTTACCTGATAGATCATAAATTATTAGTACAATGGAAATGTAGAGATTAATTGTATATATTTTTTATGAATAATAATGCTTTGTCGGCGGGGCGTAGTGGAGAAAAGGTCGAAATATCTATTCATTTGGATTCAGAGTTGGTGGAAAAAATAAAACATTTAACGAATGATCCTAGTAGGATTGTGGAAACTGCTCTCAAAGAGTGGTTGAAGGGGGAAAGACAACAAGATGATGATTTAACTCGGACTTTGCGTCGTAATCCTCCTGTGCCTCCTCGGGGAGAGTGGAATGATTAGTGGGTTATTTATTTAAGTTTAATGGTCAGGGATAGGGGATAATTTGATAGTTATTTAATATAATTGTGATAGTTTTAGGTTTTTATTTGTTATTTAAAAACTTAATAACTTAGGGTATGAATATTGATGGATGAATTACTGCAATGACATCAAAAAAAAATGAGTATAATTGCCAAGATTTATCTAGCTTAGGTAGTGAGTTAGTTTTCACTCAAGATAAGGATGGAAATTATTATTCTTTTTTTTGGCAACCTATCTATGATGGATCTGATAATAGTGATTTGGATAAGCCAAGGGCTGTGCCTTTTGAGGCTTATTTAGCTAGGATTCGACGGGTGTTGGTAAGGAGGATTCCTGAAAGGTGTTATTGTTGTTTTAATTATGGTGGGGAAGATTTATTTTTTGAGTTGGTCATTAGTCCTATTTTAAGGAATGGTCAAGATAGTGATTTGGTGTTGGTGATGGGTAGTAGATTACAGTCTCAGGAGTTGCCTTTTGCTTCTGGCTCGGCTTTGCCGACTAACCCTGATCCTTATCAAAAGGTTTTAACTAATATTGCTCGGAATATTCGCCGTACGTTAGATTTGGAGACTATTTGGCAACAGACGGTGAATGCTATTGGGGGGGAGTTGTCTGTTAATCGTTGTATTCTGGCTATTCCTTCAGGTAGTGGTGATTTTTTTGATGTTAAAGCGGAGTTTTGCGAAGAGCCTTATGGTTGTCTTTTGGGCAGTCGTTTTTCTCTGAGTGAGCATCCTTGTTTACAGGCAGTTTGTTCTTCTAAGATACCTTTTGTATCCCATGATGATATTTATAATCAATATCAGGCTAAGTCGATTTTGGTGGTGGGTACTTTTTATCAAAAAGAACTTAATGGGGTTATTGCTCTTCATCAGTGCGATCGCACTCGATACTGGAGTGAAGCGGAGTTGGAGTTGGTAAAGGAATTGGCGGATCAAGTAGGAACGGCGATCGCCCATGCTACCATTTATAAAAAACTAGAAGAAGCAAATATCGAAGCAGAAGAAGCATCAAGACTAAAAAGTGAGTTTTTAGCAAGTACCAGTCACGAATTAAGAACCCCTTTAAATGGAATTTTGGGATTTTTACAGTTAGTGTTAGATGGCATGGCGGATAATGAAGAAGAAGAAAGAGAATTTATCGGTCAAGCCTATAAATCTGCACGACACTTATTAAATTTAATTAATGATATATTAGATATTGCCAAAATTGAAGCCAATAAAATTGAGTTTGAAATTACCCCTATTTCTCTCAATAAAATTTGTGAAGATTTTGCTAAATTTGCCTATTCTCAAGCAGAGAAAAAACATCTTGATTTCAATATTAATTTACCTTCTACCTATGATTCTATTTTGATTTTTTGTGACTATAGAAGATTGTTACAAGTCATGTTAAATTTAGTAGGTAATTCTCTCAAATTTACCCAAGAAGGAGAAATTTCTATCGATGTGGAAATCATCGCCAAACCTTTGGAATACAATGGAGAAGAGCTTCCCGGAGTTGTTAAAATTGTCATTGCAGATACTGGAATTGGTGTATCCTTAGAAAAACAACAAAAACTATTTGAAAAGTTTTATCAAGTGGATGGGTCGAGAACCAAAGCCTATGGAGGAACGGGATTAGGTTTAGCTATTTCCCAACGTTTAGTAGAAGCAATGGGGGGTAAAATTTCGTTTTATAGTATGGGAGAAGGCTTAGGTTCCACCGTTACATTAACCGTTCCTTTAAGTCAATTACCGATTATAAGAAATTAAATGTTTTTACTATTTTTTACATAAAAAAAGATTAGAATAAAATAGTACGATAAAAGCAAAAATAATTTTAATGGATAAAGATACTCGCTTCGCTTTTTTGGTCATTGGTTTGCCATTTTTAGGTTTAATTTATTGTTTAATTATTATCGGTTTTATGATGATGTCTCCCATTGCTCAAAATCATCCTGTGGTTACGGGACTCGTTTTTTCTTCTATTCCCCTTGGTATTGCTGGATATTTTTGGACAAGTGCCTCAGCAAAGGCTTATAAAAAGTCTAAAAATAATAAATAAAAAAGATTTTTGCAAATTTTTTAAGAAAAGCAGTTGGACAAGTAGAAGGTAAAAAAAAACTATAACGGTGATTTAACCCTTAGCTAAGGGATTTTTTGTACTTGAATAACTTGTAAACTTCCCCCGGCATATAATGTTTTATTAATAAGAGAAAACCCGACCTCAGACAACATTTTAGTTAAATCCGTGGCAATTAATACCCAAGCCGTATTTGTCTCAAACAACCACATAAAAATACTTAAGGGGGGCAAAAAAAGTAGATTATTTGGCTTATGTAGATCAATAAAAGTAAAAATTCCGTTAGGTTTTAACACTCGATAAACTTCCTCAAAAATTTGTTTTAATTCATCAATAGTCATTTCATGTAAGGCAACGCTAGTATGAACTAAATCAAAGGTATCATTATCAAAAATCATGTTTTGAGCTAAACCTTCAACATAAGTTGCTTGGGGAACATTTTTTCTTGCTTGGCTTATGGCTATGGGGGAAATATCTAAACCAACGACATTTTGAGAGTATTTTATTAAAAATTTAGTGGTTTGTCCTTTTCCACAACATAAATCTAAAATTTTGGTGTCTGTGTCTATGGGGATATTCTCTAAGGCTAAAGAACGAAATTTTTTTTCTCCCCCTACGGGTAAGGCGGCTAAACGGGAAATTGTGTCATAAATCCATTGATATTGATAGCTTAAGGGACGTAGAAAGGTGGCCATAAGTTTATTATCGAGTAATTTTTCGGGGGTTGATGGGTCAAACTGTTATAATGTGGAATAGTGGATAAAAATCTACTTCGCTATACATTTTGTTTGTTTCACATAATAAATATTTTAAAGATTATGGAATTAATAGTTTGTTTCGGATTAGCTGTATCAGTATTTGCTATGGTGATTGGTTTAATTGTTGGTTTGGTGTCTGCCCCTACACCGATTCTTTTGGGAATTTTGGTGGCGGGGATGATGCTTACACAAAAGTCAATTGACAAATTTACTTCTGCTGATGTTGGTTTAATGGAAGAAAGAGATAAGGATAAAATAGAAAAGGTTGAAGTTAATAATAATTCAGAAGTTGGTAGTCAAAATGTTCTAAAATCAATGGTTTACAGAGGATTTAATTATAATTCCCATAATCATACTAATCAGGTTGCTAGGAAGTCTCCGAAAAAAGCAATTCA
>PXEJ01000213.1 GCA_003566215.1 Cyanobacteria bacterium T3Sed10_376R1m
ATTTTCGCCAACGAATTGACGGTGAGAAGAATTGACCGTTCACAATGGACAATTATGAGGTTTTATTCTCTGGGTGTAGTATCTGTAATTTTCTACTTCTAACTATGTTCTTTGTCAAAAAAGCCTTATTTTTGTTCATTTTTTAATATTTGTAGTATGCCTAAACCTTTGATCTTTAACTAAGTTCGGTGCTAAAAGTAAGGTGTCAGGTGGTAGAGAAGCATACTACCTTCATACAGGCATTAGGTTAAATAATTTATAAAATCTTGATTTATTTTCCGATTTTTAATTTTTTGATTGAGTAATCAATATAAAGAAAATTAAACCTATCACCTGCTACCCGATAGCTCAAACCTTTCCAAATCCAATATTCTCATATCGAACTTCAGTAGAACCTAGTTAAGTGCTGATGGGATAAGAATTGCCCATTACAATCTTGGATTTAGCAGGTGAGTGTCAATGTTAGCTTCTTCGTTATAATTAGGGTTGGGAAAGACTAACGACAAAATAATCATGAATTTAGACCAACAATTTCAAAACTTAATTGACGAAGCCCCTAATTATGGAGTACCCGCACCTATAATGCAACATGGTGTTATTCCTGTCTTAAAAGTGTATGCTCAACAACTAGCCCATAAACAATATTATCTAAGAGAGACTTTAGAAAATAATTTGGTATTGAGCATTCTAAGCAATCAAGCACAACCAGAGATTGAAAAAAAAGTCATTTATGCTTTCCCCTCCGTTGCCGATGCCATAGAATTTGCTGACAGTGACATTGAGAGTTTGGACATCGTAGCAAAAGAAGTGAATATTAGTCAAATTTTATTTCAAATGTTTACCCTTAAAGAAGTTGATAGTATTATTTTTTTAGATACTCCCCAAGATTATCGCCAAAGTAAAGAAATTTACTGTAACAAGTTACAAAAAGCTATCCAACAAAATCTAAAAATGTTATTGGATAATCAAAAGAAAAATAGTGCAACAGTCTAAAAAATTTTAATCAATCCTGAATCCTAAATAAAATTGTTAAAATATCCAAAAGAAACTAAAAGTTTAATTGTTAAATTCAGGAAATATGGTAACTACTGCCCACCGCAAAGCATTATCTCAAAAAAAATTACCCCTAATAGAAAAAATTAATTGGTCATTATTTGGATCGATCGCACTTCATGGGGCATTTTTTGCCGTACTATTACCAGAATTAGGATTAAACTCCCAGTCAAATAATCTAAATTTAGGTGATACCCCTATTATAGAATTAAATGCGATCGAACAAAATAGACTACCAAACCTTGATAACTCCCAAAGATTCTCTAACTGGGGTAATATTAATCCCTCTATACAACTAGACAACGGACTTTCCCCCATACCAATCCCTGATTTAAACTCCCTACAATATCCAGAATACAACAACGACTTCGCCTCCCTACCAACACCTCCCCCCTTACCTAACTATAGTAACTTTGACTACGGGCCTATCCCCAACTTTAATGTCAATAATATTCCAGCACCAGTCAACTTAAATTTACCAGCACCTCCCCCCATCAACCTCGACTCACTAACCCCACCACCCGCCTTTAACGAAAACTTCAACAATATAACCTCTAATAATATTGATGAGTTTGAAAACCTAGAAGGCAGAGTAATCGACATTGTACCAAAATCCCCCGAAGAAGAAGCACAAATTCGTCAAGCCATTTTTGAAGGCAGAGAAAACTTTAATATTCCCGATGCAAGAGATGTATTTAACAATAGAAACACAGAAAACTCTACCATAGCCGCAAACCCCAATCTCCTTGAAAATAATCAAAATAATCTTCCCTCCGATGTCACATCTACCATGGAAACACTAAGGGAAAATATCAGTAAAACAGAAGAAAATACCAGCGATGAAGAAGCACGCAAAAATTACGTAGCTTGGTTACAAGAAGTCAAAAACCCTAGCCCCAAAGAAATAACCATCAGTGGTAGATACCCCCAAGATGCCTGTATAACTAAAATTGAAGGCACAGCCACCTATGGCATTAAAGTTACCCCAGAAGGGGCAATCACTAACCCTCAGTTAATAAAAAGTTCAGGTTATCCCCTATTTAACAATCAAGCCATCAAAGAAATACAAGCCCAAAGCTTCACTAACTCTACCCAGAGCAACCAACCCTATCACGTTTACGTAAAATTTGAATATAACCCAGAAATTTGTCCTTCCCTTTCCGTATCCAATGCAGGACAAATTCCCCTCTCTACTGTTCCCAATCCATCAGCTATTAACCCAGCAAAATCAACCACACAAACCCCCATAAATCCTTCCACTAATAGTCAACCTCCAGAGTCGGTAAGGGAAACAATTTCAACACCCCCAGTAGTAGAAGAAAAACCAGCACCATCACCCGAAGTTGTTACACCTCCTCCAGTAGTAGAGGTAAAACCGACACCATCACCTGAAGTTGTTAGCCCCCCCATAACAGAGGAAAAACCAGCCCCATCACCCCAGAAAATTCAACCCAACTCAGAATCTAACAATAACTCAGAAAATATTAATATTCTTATTAATAAGAAGACCCCCCTAGAGTTAGAATTAGAGAATGACTCCTCAGAAAACTAGACTCACATATTAAGAAAAGGAATTGAATTCATGACGGAAATTAATGAAAAAAGGTCAAATCGCCGTGTCTTGGCAGTGTGTAGGGCATTAGATGAAAATGGTATTTTTTTAGGATTTACTTTTGATTTAACCAGTGAAGGAATCCATATTATTGTTAAAAAAGAATTTCCTAATCAATCAGACTTTACCTTGATTTTGACTCAACATAGACAAGAAAAATTATCTTATCCTAATATCAAAGTAAAGGTTCGGACAATGTGGCGCAAAGAAACTAATGAGGAATATGATCAAATTGGGGGACAAATTATTGAAGTTGATAGTCAAGAAGCCTTAGATAATTTAGTTGCATATTGTGATAAAAAAGCAAAAGAAAAGTATCAATTTGATTTAGAATTAATTGAAGATTAGTTGGTTTTCTTACATGAATAAAAAGTAATTTTACATATTATATAAACTAGAACAAGTATAAAATAAAATATGAACAATAATGAAGAAAATTTTTCAATCAAATTAAAAGAAAAAAAAAATCAATTATTAGAAATATTAGACCAATTCAAAAATTTAGAATTATTAGTAATTGGTGATTTAACCTTAGATGAATTTTTAACGGGAGAAGTTGAGCGTTTATCAAGGGAAGCACCCGTTTTAATTCTACGCCATGAAGAGACAAGACAAATACCGGGGGGTGGAGCTAATGCTGTTTATAATTTAGCTAAACTAGGAGCAAAAATTAAAGTTGCTGGATATGTAGGGGATGATATTCAAGGGGAAGTTTTAATAAAAATTTTTCAAGAGGTGGGAATTGATACGACTGGTATTATTAAGGATAATCAACGCCCTACGGTTACTAAAACTAGAATAGCAGGTCATGCACGTCAATCGGTTACCCAACAAATTGTCAGGGTCGATCGCAAATCGGACAATTTACCTACAATAGGACTACAAAATCAGTTAGCCGATTATATTAATACTCAAGTTTCCCAAGTTAATGGGGTGGTTTGCTCAGATTATGGAGATGGGGTATTCACCAAACCAATTATCAACGCATCCCTTAGTCATCCCCTTGTTATCGTTGATAGCCAAAAAGATTTAGAACGTTTTAATCAAGCAACTCTTTTTACTCCTAATTTACCAGAAGCGGAGTTGGCGGTGGGTTATGCCATTAATGACCAAAAAACCCTAATCCGGGCAGGAAAAGACTTATTAACCCAAACTAAAGCTAAATATATCCTTATCACTAGGGGTGAGGAGGGTATGAGTTTATTTACCAGAAAAAGTGATAATTTTGAAATTGACCATATTCCGGCTTTCAATCGTACGAACGTTTTTGATGTTACTGGGGCGGGTGATACTGTAGTATCAGCTTTATCCCTTGCTCTTTGTGCGGGAGCAACTCCTTGGGAGGCGGCGGTTTTGGGTAATCTTGCGGCTAGTATTGTGGTACGAGTCTTTGGCACTGCAACCACTACCATTGAAGAAATGAAAGAAGCTTTAAGTGTTTATCTTGAGGAAAATTAATGGTTGGGGATTAATTAATTTTAACTTTTTCAGAAACCCGTATAATATCTCAGTATAATAAAACTTGATAGCACATACTCATCTTATTAGGGAAACCAGTAATGTTAGCTTATTTTCTCGCCATTACCATTGTCATTGTTAGTGTTAATTTATATCTAACTGCTTTTATTCGTTCTAAAATTCATCGCCGAGATGATTTTTTATGGAGTGGATTGGGTTTGTTTTATGGTTTAACCTTGTGGGTATGTGCTGGGCGTATTACGGGGGCTGTTTTACTAGGACAATTAGCAATTAGTTTTGTGGCGATCGCCTTTATCTGGGAAAATGCTAAACTGAGAAAAGCATGGCGACAAGACGAAAAAAATACTTTAGAAGGTTTTTCTATCTTAAACTTTATTCTGTCTGTGTTAGCTAGGCTTGGAAGCCTTGGTAAGAAGAAAAAATCAGAGACTACCGTTAAAACTCCTCAAAATGTAGTTAAAAAGACTGAAAAGCAGGAATTATCCCCAGAGAGTGAGTCCTTAGGTAGTGAAAATATCCCTAAAATAACTCCCGAAATTCAAGAAGCCCTAGAAAAGGTTGACGAAGAAGATTCTACTACTAAGGCTTCTCCAGAAGTCGCCCAAAATCTCCCTGCACCAGAAGAAATTAATGATTTTATTGATGATTTGGCAGAGGAAGAAAATACCCCACCACAAGAAACGGTTAATCTTTCCCAGAAAATAGATAATGTCCCTGATGTTGAAGATAGTCAAGTTAATGAGGATGAAATTTTAGCTTCTATCGCCGCCTCTCCGGATAATAAATCTGAGGAGGGTAAACAAAGTTTTTTCGGTAAAATTAAATCTACCATCGGTGGTATTTTTAAAGGTAAATCTCAACCTTTAACTTCAGATACGAAAGAAGACAATAAAGTTAAGGAAGAGGATAGCTCTGATGATTGGATGAATTCTGATGATGATACTATTGAGAGTGTGCAAACTGATGGAGTCAATAATACTAATGATTTTGATGTTGATAATTCTCAGATAAATGACAATTTTGACGAGCATACTACACAAAATGATAGCTTAACTGAAGAAAGTGCGATCGAAGAAGAAGAAATAGTATCTATTGCTGATGATGTTCATGAATTAACTCAAACCATAGATGCACAACAAAATGAATTTTTAAATAGTGAAGAAGATACAACTATACAAAAAGTTGCTGTAGAAGAAAATTTTGATCAAGAAATTAATCAATTTGATGAGATAGACGAAGAAACAGGATTAAGTTTTGAGAAAGAAGAAGAAACTATGGGAAAAGAAGAAACTACCCCAGAAATTCCTCCATCGGATACTATAAACTCTTTGACTGATTTAACAGATTTGAGCGAGAATAATTCTAGTAATGACGAAAATCCTGAGTTAGTAGAGGAAGAAGAAGAATCAAAAACTATAGAAAATATCGATAATATTTTAAATGGTTGGGAAAAAGAAAACTAAGATATTTCATAAACAAAATTAAAACTTGCCCAATTATTCCCGTCTAAAGCATAGACATCCGTTAAATTATTAACTATATCACTATCTACCTTGCTGCCCTCATGCAAGTCTAGTAAAATCGATTTTGCAATGGCGACAGGATTCTCTAGTCTAATTATTGATTCTTCTTGTAAGTTATTATCGCTGTTTTTATATAGTTTATTAAAAGTATTATTAAAAGGAGTTTTTGAACAGATAACAATTAATTCTCCAATCCCCTGACTACCATTATCCATTAATTTTAAACTGGCATTTTTCGCAGGAATTGAAAAACTTTCTTTTCTATTAATCATGACATTTTTACTAGGAAAATGTGCGATCGCACTGCCTGAAGCATTGACCCCTAACAAGACATAATAAAGATCATAGTCATTATTGTTATTTATAGTAACACTAAAAAAAGAACCAGCAGAAATATTAATTAACTGTTTTTGTTGAGCAATATTTATATCAGACTTATTCTTACTAAGACGATTAAAAGAATTTTGAACACTCGAAAAAGTTTCTTGATAACTAATATAACTTTGCTTATTTTGAGAATACTCCACCGCCACCCTAACAGGTAAACCAGAAGAATTACCATTAAGAGTTAAATGGAATATTTTTTGTGCTAACTTAGTCTTTAAAGAATCACCCAACCTTTTAACGGCAGTAGAAACAGCCTCATTAGGCGTTTTTGACATCGTATTAGGGAGTAAAACACCAGCCTGAGAAAATAAACCATAACTGCCATTCTCCCGTAACTTACCCAAAATACAATCCCCATAATTATCACCCAAATTAATCACCTTAATATCACCCACCCCCGTCAACGCACTTGTAGCATCAACCCTCTCGATTCTTTGTAAAGTACTATCCAAACCCACCATTAAATCAATTTCTCTGGGAATAACCCTGATAGACTCCCTCAAAACAACTCCCGGTTTAAGTACATCCCCCCCCCGTAAAATTATTCCCTTACCCTTATTGCCCACTAAAGAATTAAGCTGAATAGTAATCGTGTTATTGCCATCTAATTCCTTCGTAAAACAAGAATTAACACCATAATTAAACAACACCAATAAAGGTAAACCTACCAAATTAAACTCAACATTATTATTTACATTATTAACCCTTGTAATGATTAAATCACCCCGTAACTCAGGATTAAAAGATAAATTATAAGGATTCAGATCATTTTTAATAGCCAAACCTATTTTAGTGTACTGTAATTCTCCATTAATTAAAGCAACATTAGCCGTAATTTTTTTGCTTAAAATAAGATTATTAATAGGAGGAAAACTCTGCCATAAAGATTGAGTTAAATTATAAGTAAATAAACCAGCATTAAAACCATTACTGGTAATCTCTGTAGCTAAACCCTCCGTAGCCGAAGTAAAAATATTAGAAGCATTTTTTCCCTTATTTTTTAATAGTAAATTATTCCCTTTATTTTGTTGTTTTATCTGTTTATTAAAAGCAAATTCTTGATTGCCAATACTAGGAACTACCTTAGAATGATAAGATCTTAACCATAGTTTAGTATCAGTAGCAACTTCAAAAGGTTCATAACTAGTATCCAAAACTAAAGTATATCGATTAGTTTTTAACGACTGAAATAAACTAATTAAAGTATCTAATAAAATATCCTTATTATTACCATCACTCCCCAAAGCACTATTTTCAGTAATCAAACTTTCTGTAGTAGTTTGATCATTATTTTGCAACTTTACCTGTCTTCCATAACCACTAAAATGAAATATGACAACATCATTTTCTTGAGCTTGTTTGCTCAAATGTTCATCAAAAGCAGTTAAAATATTCTCTCTTCCTGCATTCTTATTAATTAAAGTAACAATATCTGAATTTTTAAATCCAAAACGAGAAATTAACAACTCCTTTTGCAACTCAACATCAGTGACACAACCCCTTAAAATATTCCCTTGAGGATATTGATTAATTCCTACCAATAAAGCTAATTTCCGAGAACTTGAATCAGCTAAAGTAGAACCATACAAATTTAACTTATCTTCAGCAAAAATTGTATCACCAAAAAAGCCACCGAGGGAAGCAATACCAAAACCAGCCCCCTGTAAAAAAGTACGTCGATTAAATTTCATAATAATATTGGGTGTTATCGGTAGAGGTTAGTTATTCTAAACCATCAGCAAAGGTTTTCTCTTATCAAAATCTTATCATTATTGCCCATTTCCTTGTTGATGACATTTTGCTATCTCAAACCTAAGACGAATCAAGAATAGATTAATAATCTTCCCATGCTCTCATCTTACCCTGATTCATCAATCCATAAGGATCAACCATCTGTTTAAATTTAAGTTGCTCTGGTTCAATCTTTTTTCTACCTCCATCCTCTAAA
>PXEJ01000055.1 GCA_003566215.1 Cyanobacteria bacterium T3Sed10_376R1m
CCTAGCAACCCTGTACAACTTGAGTTGTTTCAGTGGATAAATGGTCAGGTAACTGGCTGTTCAGAATCCCCCACTATAGCCCGTAGGGTTTAGTGGTGGGAGTTTGTCAATTCCCCATCTCTATCTAGCTTTAGAATAAATGCGTTTGAGAAAAGACATATCTAGGTTACTAAAATTGACACTAAAACCAATGTTTACTTTTTCCAAACTTTTAACTAACCACAAAGCACCATCCCTAGTAAATGATTCATAGTGATTAAATAGAATTGAGAATCTTTTTTCTAAATAAGGTTTTACTTTCGTACAGCTTAGAACTAACTTTAAAAATACGCCGATGGTTTTGGTTGTACCCATATTACTAACCATGTCCATAAAGATTAGATGGTTAGGATGTTGAGGACTTTCTACAATAAGATAGTTAAACAGTTGACTATAGGTGCGCATTTTTAAAAATTCATCAGGTTTGTTGTTGTTATGTTGAGGATACATTCCTTGTAGTTGATCGTATAGTCTTTTGTTGAAACTATTTTTGCCATATTTACCTTCTATGGATTGAGTTATATATTCATAAATATTGTCTTTAAATATCTGGTAGTTGCGCACTCCTTCAGTATGGTTAACGAAGCTACGGGACAATTCTTGATAGGTATAACCATTTTCCACTGTGCCAACATAGTGCCTTAAACTTTTACCTAGATCACGATCGCTAAGTAGAGTAGGATTATTTACTGGAGTGATGATACGAGAGGCAGAATCTTGATCTTTTGCTCTAGATTTTTGAGCTACTCTAACTTGATAGGTAACATAACGGGATAGATTGGACTCAAATTTTTTTTCTAGTTTTCTTTTGACTTGATAGACTGTTTCTTGTTGCTCTTTACTACTGTCCACTCCAAGAAGACAATGATCATAAAGATAGGGATAACGAGTTATTAAGTTACCAACACTTTCTTGTTTTTTTTCTTTATTTTTAATTTTTCCTTCGCCAATAACGGTGGTGAGGCGTTGGAGTTGTTTGTAATAATCACTTCTAATAAATTCCCTGACTGCTTCTCTTATTTTTTCGCTCAAACTGCGGTGATAAGCACGGTGAATACTTGTGGGGATGTATTCAAATTTATTGACTAAATCAACTATGTATCCTTGAGTCTCGTTAGATAATTGCCAACGATTAACCAGAATATGGCAACAACGATTTAAGATGAGGGGAAAGTTTTGTTTTTTATTTTTGTCTGCGATAATTAGAGCTAGATTTTCTAATACTTGAGGATCATCACACTCTTGTCCTCCCAAAAACAAACGGTCAAATCTCTCGATGACTTCTTCGGGAGATTGAGTTTTTACACAATTTAACAGGTAATCATATATGTACTGTTCTCCTGTGTTATTATGACGGTTTTGGGTTAATGAAAGGTTCAAGATGTTCACGGCAGTTCATGATATGTTCTGTGTCTGTTTTTCTTATCTACATATATTTTATAATAACTTTTTAGTTTTTATCTCTGTTAAATTACGGAAATTTTACCCTAAAGGGTTATTCTATTTATCAGTTAAATTACTTAATTTTATTGTCTTTTTTTATGAAGTTTTCTTTAAATCTCGCTCGTTTCCGTGAAATCACTGATGGATTTTGTTCTATACATGACAGGTCTATTTTAACACAAACATTTGAGGAAATAAGTACAGACACTAGGCAATTACAAACGGGGCAAGTATTTTTGGCTTTGAGGGGGGAATTTTTTGATGGTCATAATTTCTTAGAACAAGCGATTAAAAAAGGTGCGATCGCACTTATTGTTGATAAAAATTATAGTTGTGAGCATACATTTAATGTGCCTGTTATACAGGTAAAAAATACTTTAGAAGCCTATCAAAAAATAGCCAATTGGTGGCGACAACAAAATGATATTCCTGTGATTGGAGTAACTGGTTCGGTAGGAAAAACTACAACAAAAGAGTTAATTAGTGGGGTATTAAATACAAAGGGAAAAGTGTTAAAAACTAGGGAAAATTTTAATAATGAAATTGGTGTTCCTAAAACCCTTTTAGAAATAGAAAAAGATCATCAATTTGCAGTAATTGAAATGGCCATGCGCGGGGAGGGAGAAATTGCCTTGTTGACGGATATTGTGAATCCAACAGTAGCAATAATTACAAATGTGGGCACGGCACACATAGGTAGATTAGGTTCAAGGGAGGCCATTGCACGGGCAAAGTGTGAGTTATTGGCAAACATGAGTCCCCAAGGGGTAGCAATTTTAAATGGGGACGATGATTTATTAATCAAGACCGCTAGGATGGTATGGCAAGGCAAAACCATTACCTATGGCTTAGAAAAAGGTGATTTACGGGGAGAAATCATCGAAAATGATAAAATCAAGGTGAATGGAGAAATTTATCCCTTGCCCCTACAGGGTCGTCATAACGCCTTAAATTATCTAAGTGCGATCGCCCTAGCACAGGTATTAAAGATTGATTTAGAACCTTTAAAGACAGGAATTGAGGTTGTATTACCCAAGGGAAGGGCGAAACTTCATAGTTTAGAAAATGGCGTAGTTATTCTCGATGAAACTTATAATGCTGGATTTGAGTCGATGTTGGCTTCTTTGAAATTATTAAAGGACACTCCGGGGCAACGAAAAATTGCGGTCTTAGGCACGATGAAAGAACTGGGGGATTATGCAACCCCATTACATCGACAGGTAGGGGAAATGGTTAAACAACTAGGATTAGATTTATTGTTGATTTTAGCTGATGAACCTTGTACCAAAGCAATTGCACAAGGGGCTATGGGTATTAGTACTGAAATTTATACTAACCATACAGAATTACTACATCGGATTGAAAGTGTGATGAAAAAGGGCGATCGCATTTTGTTTAAAGCCTCTAATTCTGTGGGTTTAGGTGAAATTGTCGAAAAAATTATATCAAAGGAAGAAAAATCGCAGAACTAAGAATACCCAAAATTAAACCAACTACCACCTGAAAAGGAGTATGTCCTAACAACTCCTTCAGTCTTTCTTCGTTAAAATCTTCTTGATTAATCATTTCTTCCATGATTTGGTTGAGTACCCGAGCTTGTTTTCCCGCAGCTTGGCGTACCCCCGCCGCATCATACATGACGATTCCTGCAAAGATAGATGCGATGGCAAATTCTGGGGATGACCAACCTAATATCTGTCCTACCCCCGTAGCTAATGAACCCACTAGGGCGGAGTGGGCGCTAGGCATTCCTCCCGTACTAACAATATAACGAAAGCTAAATTTGCGGTTAGTAATGGTGTCCACAGAGACTTTAATTATCTGGGAGATAATACAGGCTAGTACTGGGATAACAATTAGTTTGTTAGATAATATTTCAGTAACTATTTGCATCTTTTTTGTTTACTAATTCTTGCGTTTAACAATAAATTGAGCAATGGCTTGTAAGGGTAATGCCTTATCCCCATATATATCTAATTGTGCCATGGCACTTTCTACCAATTCATGGGCTTTAGCTTGGGAGACTTCTAAGCCCCAAAGTTTGGGATAAGTTGCTTTTTGGGCAGTGACATCTTTTCCTGCGGTTTTGCCCAACTCCTCGCTAGTGGCAGTAACATCTAAAATATCGTCAATAATTTGGAAGGCTAAACCAATATTTTTTGCATAGGTAGAAAGACGATGCAAATCTTTTTCTTTTGCCCCCGCAAGGGTTGCTCCAGATGTGACACAGGCTTCTAACAAAGCTCCTGTTTTATGAACATGGATAAAACTAAGGGTTTCGGCACTAACATCGATTTTTCCTTCACACTCTAAATCCATCACCTGTCCACCTACTAAGCCTTGGGCGCCTACGGCTTGGGTGAGAATGGTTAAGACTTTTACTACCCTTTGGGCGGGTACGTTTTTGGTTTCCCTTGCCACATACTCAAAGGCATAGGTTAGGAGGGCATCCCCCGCCAAGATGGCTATATCTTCCCCATAAACTTTATGGTTCGTTAATTTGCCTCGACGGTAATCGTCATTATCCATCGCCGGTAAATCATCATGGATTAAAGACATGGTATGAATCATCTCTAAGGCACAAGCAGAAGGGATTGCAGAAGTGCGATCGCCATCTAACAACTCACAAGTAGCTAGACATAAAATCGGACGTAATCTTTTGCCCCCTGCCAATAACGAATAGCGCATCGCCTCATAAATTTTGGCAGGTTCGCCCATAGGCAACGACTCATCTAGATACTTTTCGACTAACTCTTTTTGCCCATTTAAATAGCTTTGTAAATCAAACACAGAATTTTTCTTTCCTCTACTTGGCTAAATATTATGATTTGTTCCCAATAAATATTATGCTAAAATCTTTAACTTAAAAGCATTTCAACCTAATACTTAACTCCTAATACCTAACACCTACCCCCAGCACTTTTTCGTCATTTAAACTTAACCAATAAAACTTATTAAGCCACTGGTAAAGATTTAAGTCTTAAAAACAAGTTATCTTAGTTGAAAAAAGAGAAGGTCTAAGGTTTTATGGCTCCCTCACCCCCCTCTTGTTTATAAAACTACTTTAACTGAATAACTTGAGGCTCATCAAACATATGGATAGTATCCACAAAACGAGCAGTGCTAGATTGGCTAGAAATAACCAAACTCTGGGTTCTTGCTCCACCATGGAACAAACGAACACCATTCATTAAAGTACCGGGAGTAATACCACAAGCGGCAAATAGTACGGTTTCTCCAGAGGCTAATTCTTCAGCATTATAAACTTTATCAGCGTCGGTTATACCCATTTCTGTTAAACGAGCAAGGTTGCCTTCACGACTTTCACCGATTAAACCAGTTTTAACAACGGCGGGATCGTAAATTAATTGTCCTTGGAAATGACCACCTAAACAACGCATGGCAGCGGCAGAAATAACACCTTCAGGAGCGGCACCGATACCCATTAGGGCATGGATATTAGTACCAGAAAAAGCACAGGATAAGGCTGCACTTACATCACCGTCACTAATGAGGCGGACTCTGGCACCGGCGGCACGGATTTCTTTAATTAAATCTTCGTGGCGAGATCTGTCCATTACAACTACGACTAATTCTTCAGGCTTACGGTTTAAGCACTCAGAAAGAATTTTGATATTTTCAGTAGCAGATTTGTTAATGTCCACAAGACCTTTAGCCGCAGGGGGAGCTGCTAATTTTTTCATGTAGAAGTCGGGGGCGGCGAATAATCCACCTTTTTCGGAAATGGCTAACACTGCCATAGAACCATTTTGACCATAAGCCACAAGGTTAGTACCTTCGCAGGGGTCAACGGCGATGTCAATTTCGATTAATTCGTCAGGATTACAGAAATCTTTGGCGTTTTCTTGGGTACATACCCCAACTTGTTCCCCAATATATAGCATGGGGGCATCATCTCTTTCCCCTTCACCGATTACGATTCTGCCACGCATATGAATTTTGTTCATTCTTTCGCGCATGGCTTCTACTGCTACTTCGTCAGCAATATCTTTTTCTCCTTTACCCATCCATTTAGCAGATGCGATCGCAGCTTGCTCTACTACTTCAATAATCTCTAATCCGATAGTAGTTTCTATCATGTATATCCTCCGCAGATATTAAATTTTTAATTTTCTATAATGATTTAATGAAAACTCACTAAGAATAAAGTCTATCAGAGTGGGGGATCAGCTCCAAAATTTTTTATTGTAAAACGACTAAATCACTTTAGATTCCTAAAAAAAAGATTAATTTTAAACGGCAATTAATTTTTCTCTACTCAAATTTTGTAAAATACCAATATTACCAATACGTTGAAACTCTTTACTACTCCTATCAGCTAAATGTAACACCCAAGGCAATCGACTACTACTAAAACCACTAGCAGGATGCAACCCGGCTAAATGATAGGTTTGTAAAGCTAAAATCAGTAAAGAAGCGTCTCCATATTCATGGACAACTTTTAATGGTCTAACACTACCAATGGTTTTGTTAACTGATTCATGGGTAACTAACAAAAAAGATTGACTGTTAGGCATCAAAAAAACGCTTCCGGGGGAGGCATCTTCATAAGATAGAGTTTTTTCGTCTATACAACCCATCCTACCTGTACCACTTTTTCTCACACTAATAATATCAACAGCAATGGCTTTTTCTTCTAGCCCCTTGATAGTTTGCTCAAATTCTTGATCTTGTACAAATCCATCTCTCATTAACAATACTCGTTTTGGAAGGCGATCGCACATTTGGTGATATTTAAGAATCAACTTAGAAATAGTTTGCCAAATTCCTTCCCCAGAAATACGCTCTCCCCGTTGCACATCAGGCAATTCCCACCCCAAGCTTTGTCCATCTGCCAACACAGCAAAAGCAGAAGTACCGTAATATAAACGTTTATTCGTACCAGTATCAAAACCAATAATCAAATCTGCCCATTGTGGATAATCTAAGGGTTTAAGATGTACTGTTTGCCATCCTGCCTTGCAAAGTAGCCCTAAAACCACATTAATCGCCTTAAAATTATTTGCCTTTGGCAAAGGAATCATAAATTGAGTGGCAATACCCGCCTCTAAAGCTTCTACCCTCAGTTGCATTTTTTTCTCAGTAGTTAAACGAGGAGTTACAACCAAAATTGTCTTAATTCCTTGGGAAGCCCACCGTTGCCAAAACATTTTTCGATCCAATTTCTGTGGTGGTAAATCTTTAGAAGTACGGAAAGAATGATAATCAATTTCGACACCGCTATTCTGGGCCACCTCTAGCAAACATTTCTCTACTTCACTAGGATACCTATGACTATCATTATACAAATTTAAACAACCAATCTTTAATTCTCCTACCCTTGCACAACCTTTTTTAATTACTTGAGAAACTTTTTCCACTGGCCCTTTTTTTGCTAAATAAACTCCTTTAGGTAGTTTTAAACCTTTAATTTCTATTGCTTTTGAAAATTGCTTATTCTCACCTAAATTATAGACAGTATTTATAATAGCTTGGGAAGTTTTTTGGGCTTCTTGAATACGAATATTTAAAGACTTTTTAATATAGTTAAAAATCTCTTGAGCTTCTTGTTTGTCTTTACCCTGAGAGTTTTCTGCTACATGGGCTAACATTTCCATTGTTAAAGAAGGAGATAATCTTGATGAGAGATGATAGGTTAATTGATTATTCCAACCATTAATACGTTTTAGTGCCACAATTTGAGATGACTTAATTTGAGTTTCTTCTGCTCCAATTTGTCGATGATATTGAGCTAAACTAATGTCTAAACCTTCAAGAACTAATTCTTCTGGATTTCCTTCCCTAATATCCTCGTATAACCAATTGACATATTTATGATTTTTGTCAGGGTAGTTATTTCTTACGTATTTTACAGGGGCATCAGGATATTTGTCTAGCCAGTTTTGCAATGTCCAAGGGGTATAAAATTTGTGATGTAAATCAATTTCTAAGAATAATTTACCATTAGCAGAAATATTAATATCAATTTTTCTGCCTCGGTGTACTTCCCACCCTTCCCCACATTTTTCTGTACCTTTTTCCCCTGTAATCCACCAAATTAAAGATCCATCTGCAACTTTTTCAATGGCTGTTTTGTCCCATTGTTGTTTAAGTTTTTGTTCCAGATTTTTTCTTTCTAAGGTTTCTAAGGCTTTTCTTTCTTGTATATTTTCACAGTTTAAAATTCTTTCTTTTATTAATTTTAATTCCCAGTTATCGGTAACTAATTTTCTTAAGGGGATTTGTTCCTTCGTAATTATTCTGTTGCCCAATCTTACCCCTAATACTCCTATGTTATAACAAATACGTGCGATCGCCCTTTGTTCTTGACCTATGTCTGGATTTTCTTTGAATAAATATTGATACTCAAAGACAGTTAAATCTGAAAGAGAAAAATCCTTAACAAAAAAGCGATTTAAAATAAGGGAAATAACTTCAAAATTAGGAAAATTGTTCATAAAATAAAAAAAGCAAAAATAATAAAACCTAACAC
>PXEJ01000085.1 GCA_003566215.1 Cyanobacteria bacterium T3Sed10_376R1m
ATGGTAATGAACCAAAGTATCTTAATTCTCCTGACACGGAATTATTTTCTAAAAGTCACACTTTGTTTGCTCTTGATAAGGCAAAAACAGACATTGTTAAACAAAATAAGGTTATTATTGTTGAAGGATATTTTGATGCGATCGCCCTTCACACCAAAAACATCACTAATGCAGTGGCAGTACTGGGTACAGCCCTAACAAAAAGCCATGTTAATCTACTATCACGTTACACAGAATCTAAGGAAATTATTGTTAATTTTGATGCTGATAAGGCTGGTTTAAAAGCTACAGAAAGGGCGATTAAAGAGGTAGAAACTTTAATTTATGCTGGACAATTAAAGCTAAAAATTGTCACTATTCCTAATGGGAAAGATGCTGACGAATTTCTTAATTCTGGGGAAAGTGCGATCGAAAATTATCATCAATTAATAGAAAAAGCACCCCTTTGGTTAGATTGGCAAATTGAGCAAATAATTAAAGATAAAAATTTACAACAAAGTACAGATTTTGAATTAACTTTTCAGAGTTTAGCTAGATTAATAAAAAAGATAAGTAACGAAGTAACTAAAGAATATTATTTATCAACCTGTGCCGAGATTTTGAGTAACGGCAGAAGTCAGTTTGCAGGTGTTAATTATCAAGAATTTCAAAAAATATATCAAACATTAGAAAGATCAACTAAAGGATTTTATAATAAGAAAAACAACTATCGTAATGTCAAAAACTTTAGTAAAAGTTCAGAAAATAATCAGGTACAAAAAGCAGAATTTCTTTTATTATTAATTTATATACACTGTCCAAAATGGCGCGAAAGCATACTTGATCAATTAGATGAAAAAGACTTAGTTTTTACTTTATCTGCGTATCGTTTTTTATGGCAAATAATCCAAAGTTTAGAAGAAAGTTTGGGGGGAAATAGTCAAGAAAATAATCTTTTGTGGACTTTACAGGAAAATATGGTTAACTATCCTAAATTTGCCGATGAATTAACTCCTATATTTAACCCCAGTGACAATGATACTCAAATATTATTTGCACCAGAAATTCATTTTAAATCAGCTATTGCTTGTTTACAAGGAGTAAAGTTAGAAAAATATAACCAGTATTGCCAACAACAAATACCGTCTTTAAATCCGGTGAGTGATTTAGAAAAACTTAATTATTTTCATCAAGAAATTATAGCTACAAAAAAGGAGTTATCTGAGTTAAAAAATATTAGGCTTTTATCGGGATAGATTTAGATTAATCTAGGCTTTGCTGAAAAAGTGGTACGGTGAGAAGAATTGACAATTAATAATTGACAATGGACAATTATGAGGTTTTATTCTTTGGGTGTAGTATCTGTAATTTTTTACTTTTAATCATTTTTTGATACTTGTAGTATGTCTAAACTCTTGATATTCATAGTTTTTGATTTATTCAGCAGACCCTAATCATACTATGAAATATTATTAAATTATAATAAATATTCAATATTTTAAATATTATTACCATTCCCTATGATTGATTTAGGTTTATAATTATTTCTTGGCTAATTTATTGTTCCAAATCCTTAAGATAAAAAATAAACAAATCAAGAAATAACCTGTAGTAATCATTCCATTTAGATACAATAACCGAAAAGAAAATAAATCATTAGTAACACTACTCCCTAACCATAAACTACTATACAAAATAAGCCAACTTAGTCCCATTTGCAGGGAAAGACGGCTTATCTTTTTATTTTGATAATTCATTTCTTTTTTTGACAATAAATTAACTAATGCCAAAATAGTCCCCAAGATAGGCATTAAATACAAAGATAGCTGTAGTTTAGATAAATTATTTTCTTGGTAGTTATTGTTCATAGTTTTTACTAAAATCTTCTTTGGTAACGCACCCGAAATTCATCATAAATGTAGTCATAGGATACAGATATATTCGACCTTTCTTGGAGAGGATAAACCCCTTCTATCAACGGAAATACCCTTAAATCTTTCATTCCCAAAGGTTTTCCCCAACCACTTACCCTTTCATTTACCCCAAAAGTAAGATCGTTAAAAATAGGAACTAAAACAAACTGTAACACACCACTTTGCAATAAATCTCCATCCTCAATATTTTCTAACTGACTAGCTAAATTTAAAAACTGCCCACCGATTATTAAATTAGCTAATTCTTGTTGACTACGACCCGGAACACTGGTTAGACTAACTAAAGGAGAACTAAGAATATCTAAATTAGAACCTTGAGGATTAAACGCAGTTTGATTGCTACATCTTGCCACACTATCTAATTTTTCCTGACTCCAACCTTGATCCTTAATTAAGGAATCACTATCGTCTAAGACAATGCAGGATGTTGGGTTATTCGCTGTTAGTAAAGGGGTTAAAGATTGTAAATTACCAACAATCGCCAACTCTACTCTCACGGTTTCTCCTCTTCCCCCTCTGACGAGAGGATCTATAATTTCATTATCTTGACTATTAATTAATTGACGGGAAAAGTCTGGAACATCAGCTTCCATGACGACATTTACCTCTGGATTTAATATTCCTTGTTCTTCTCGAAATATAATTCTGTTATCATTGCTTCTTGATAAAAAGAAGGTAGTTTGTTCAGAAAATGCACCCCCTAAAATGTTAGTGGGAGATGCACCCCCTAAGTAAATACGTCCTCTGCGTAGGTTTAAATTACCATTAGCTCTTATGTTTTCTATTCCTAATGCTCCTCCATTAGCTATTATTTCCCCATCAAATAATAGACGGTAGATGCCTCTTTGAGATATATCTAAACCATTTAATGTAACTCTAAAATTGTTAAATTGTGGCTGAAAAATATTTTGAGAATCATTAGAGTCGCTATTCCCTAGCCATTGACTGGCAATATTAATTTCTTCAGGGGTTAATTGTCGCCCATTACCATTTTGATTGGGATTAGGAATAGAAACCCTACCTCCTTCTAATTGTAAAAAACCACCGATGAGAGGGTTTAAAACTGTTCCCTCAACGGTAACATCGGCGTTTACTCCCCCTCGATATAAATTATTAATGTTCAGGTTTTGGGATGGTATTTCAACTTTTAAGGGAGTTTCATTGTCAAGTTGGGGGTTAGTTAGAGGTAATATTCCCCCTACGTTAACCTCTGTATTATTTATTTTAGCTTGTACTTGGTTAAGGGCGATCGCACTTCCATCAATATCAACATCTCCCGAAACAAAAATCGACTCATCAAGAGAAATACTATCTAATTGAGCATCCTGAAAATTCACCTTACCATTAATTTGAAGTTGATCTAAACTAGGACTGTCCAAGAAACGATTGAGAGAAGCTACTTCCACATCAATATCAGCATTTGCTTCTCCCCCAGACAACTGTAATTGCCCCTTACTTAAAACCCCCAAAACTTCTAAAGCCTCCTTAGCCAAGGAAACATTGATTGTAGCCGGAAAAGGAGTAGCAAAAAGAGGGTGATATGGTAACACCGCAGAAATATTTATCTCATCAGGTGCCGTAGAAACAAAATTAAACAAATAATTTTCATAGACAAAATCCCCCCTAATTTCATCAGTTAAAATAGCACCATCAAAACTACTATCTTGCAAACTAATAGTACCTGACATCAAAGGATTAGTAAAATTACCAGCCAATGTACCATCAATATTAACCCTGCCACCAAAATTAGAATCAGGCACAAACTGACTCAAATTATCCAAAGACAAATTGCTAACTCGAAACTCTCCTTCCTGACTTGTTAAAGATAAATTACCAGCAAAATAAAACTCACTATCATTGACACTAATAGAAGCAGGTTGAATAGCCAAACTACCATCTTGAAAATTAGCCTTCAAAGTTACTTCGGGAATTATCACCGGTTGATTTTGTTGAATAACCAAGCCAATTCCCGTAACAATGTTAGGAAAAGACTCTTGAGGCAACCACTGCCAATTACTCCCCTCAAAATCAATATTCACACGGGGATTAGTTAACCTTCCAGCTACACTAAATTCCCCTTGATACTCTCCCGAAATCTCTAAATTATTAGGAATACCACCGGCTTCAATTTGTCTAGCAATTGCTTTAATTTGCCCATCGACAACATTTAAAATACTTATCTGTGTTGCCAACGTATTATCCTCATCACCCAAAGAAATATTTCCAATGCCATCTGCCGAAGCCAGAAAATCCCCCCGTTGAATTTGTTGCCCAATAGAAATTAAAGTATCTATATCACCAATCTGTAAAGTTTGAATAATATCCCCAACATCACCATCAACATTTAACCTACCCTGTATTTCTTGGGTAGCAAAATTAAAACTACCATCTAAACTATAAACAGAATCACCAAATCTTAAAGAAGCATCCCTTAATTGGGCCACATCATCATCAAAAACAAAACTAGCACTTATTTCCTCGGCAATAATATTACCGATACCAATTTCAGTTAATTTAAAACTACCCCTACTGCTAAAATCTTCTAAATTAACTGTTACTTCCTGCTCTACTTTTCCCTGTAAACTACCTAAAATTCCATAATTAACCCCGGGAGAAATATTTAAATTATCCAACCTAAAATCTCTCACCCGAGCAGTAAATTCATTCCCTCGTCTTCTCCCTTCCACTAAAAATCCGGGATCTCCTACTTGTTTGATGATAAACTCATCAGGTATAAAAGCAATATAGTTATCCGAATTCACAGGAGTAATATTATTAGGAATTAAACTAATAAAAATAACATCATCATTTCCCGTTAAATCCAAAAGAATTTTTTCACTAAAGTTAACTTGTAAATTTCCTGTAAGTAAAGATTCAAATCGAATCCCATTTAAAATTAAATTAGCTACCCTAACATCTCCATCAACCAAAAAATTATTTTCTCCTAGAGGATTACTTAATAGATTTTGCCCCCTCACCCTACCCATAAAGTTAGCAATACCTTGTAAATCTACTTCCTCTGGTAATAAATTAATCCCCTCTTGTTGGGGAATTCGTGCCAAAATTTCATTAGCTGGTAAGGCAGCTAAATTTCCTCTACTCTCAACATTTAAATCTAAGTTATTTATATCAAGATTAGTAAATAAATTAGCTAAAGTAAAATTTCCTTGTGCGGTAACTTCATTTTCTCCCACTTGTAACAAAGCACTACTAACGTTTATATTTGCGGAAGGATTGGGTTGGAATAAAGAAATGATACTTCCCCCTAAGCTGATATTACTATCAAGGAAAGAATCAGTTAAGACTTCGTCTTCCAAGGTAATTGCTAGTTGTTGGGCTAGATTTTCTAGGTTAACTTTTTCCGTGACTAAATTTCCTTGCCATTGATTATTGTTAATAACAGTAGTTAAGTTTCCTTTTCCTTGCCCCACATTAAAATTAGTTGCAGCGTTAAGATTGAGGCTACTTAATGACGAGATAGTTTCATTGTTAAGATAGTTATTCGTAGCTGTTAAAATATCATTCAGAGAAACATTGAGATTAATTTGGCTATTAATTTGGTTAGCATCAATAGGAAAATTAGTAATAATTTTTTGTGCGTCAAGATTATTGCCATCGGCGCTGACAGTTACAAAACCATTAGCAATGGTAGTTTTACTGTTAATATTTCCATCCTCAAAGACAGTGTTAAAGTTGCTTTCTCCCCGTAAGCTATTAATTTGATTAAGGCTAGTAATGGTAAAGGGTTGTTGAATAACATCGAATAATTCCCCTGTATTGGCACTAAAGTTTAAATTTCCCCTACTAATTTGCCCTCTAATACTATTTTCAGTTAGTCTATTAAGATTTACACCACTAACATTTCCCGTAACAGTAGTTTGTTGTGCATTAATTCTTGTAATAGTGTTAACTAAACCATCAGAAACCCTAAGACGATTATCAGCATTAACAATTAGACTAGGTAAAGCATTTAAAATATTTTCGTTATTAGCAAAGGCGGCTTGACTATTAATTAATTCTGGGGTGTTAACAGATAAATTAATTTGACTGTCTTCTACTGTTAAAGCCAAAGCTGGGTTGAGAGAAGTTACATCCACAGAAGAAACATTCGCTAGTAGAGTTGTGTTTTGTGAGTCAATGTTACTAGATACATTGGCGAAACCTCCATTTACTTCTAATTCACTAACAAAGTTAAGGTTAAAGGTAGTTAAATTTTTTTCTCTAATAGCTACTAATTCTTGAATGTCGGCTTCTAATCTGATACTACTGTTAATTATTCTGCTATCTAGGGGAAGATTATTCGCCAGTCTATGGATAGATATTTCTCGTGCATTACCGTCGGCAAGTATTTTGCCATTTTCTAGGGTTGAATTAAAGACTAGGCTTCCTGTATCAATTATTAAACGAATATCAGAAGTGGCGGAAATATTCTCTAAGTCAAGATTATTGAGATTACCCCGAACATTTACATTTCCTTCTCTAGCAATAATAGGAATAGTGCTATTAAAATTTTGACAGTTATTATTAATACTCAAACAATATTGATTTATGAAAGGAGTAAGGCTGACGGAGTTTATTCCTAAGGTAGTATCCCAATTTTTAGTCCCTAAATCACCGTTACCGCTAACCGTTATTATTCCATCATTGTTAACTATTAACTGTGTATTTTGAATATTTATCTGATTATCTTTGAGTGTCAACTCTCCTCTACCAAAAATCTCTCCTATTTCTTGAGTGTTAGCTGGGGGGATGTTAAAACTTATTAATCCTTCTAAGTTATCAATACTTCCTTTAATATCTCCTTGTGCTTGTAGTTGATTTAGTCTAAATTCTGGAGGAATCAGGTTATAAACCGTTAGTAACTGCTGGGTGGGTAAATCGGCATTGAAACTGAGTTGTAGAGGAAAGCTATTAAAGTCAATTTCTTCTTGATTGGTTAATTTTTCTCGAAGGTTGGTGTTAATTAACCCCGTGGCGATAATTTCTCCTCCTGTTTCGGGGATGATTTCTAAGCGATTGAGTTTTATTTCGTCTAGGTTACTTTCTAGTAGGGCGATGGTTTTGCCTAAGTTAATTTTATCGATGACGGTGTTGTCAATTTCTAAGGTACTATTAATTTGAGGATTGTCTATTTCTCCTGTAATGGTTGTATTAGCGTTAACGATACCGTTAAAATTGATGGGAGATTCTATGGCTAGGGAAGAAAAAAGATTGTTTATGTTGATGGGGTTGATGTTTCCTTGTAAGTCATAACCTTTGTCTAAGTCTATGCTTCCCGATATTTTTCCTTCTATTTCTCCGAAATTACCATTGATTTCTTGTATGTTTATTAGTTGTCCATTGATTGTTATAAATCCGTTACTGGTGAAGGTTTGTCTTTTGATGCTATTAAGGGTTGCACTATTATTTTGATTGATGGTACTTGTTAAGGGTATTTCTCCTTCAACATCGGTAATGGCAATATTACCTATTCCTTGAACTTGGTTAAAGTCTTGGAAAGAAGGGATTTGAAGGTCTAAATTGGTATTAAGTTTTCCTTGATTAAGCTTAAAGGGAATTTCGGGAGTAAATCGGCTGAGTTGGTTTATGTCAAAGTCTTGTATTTCTATTTGGGCTTTTGTTTCGGTGGTGGTTAATAGTGTCTCTCCCCGGAGATTTATTTGACTGTTGTTAATTTTGCTTTGTATTCGATAGTCTAAGGGTTGATTCTGGTTGTCGTATAAAAGGTTTAGGCTAATGTTACTTGCTGTTTCTATGGCTTGGGTATTTTGGTTGGGGGTAACTGCTAGGGTTGCTTTTTCTATGGTTAGGGATATGTTGGCGGTTATGGGTAATTCTGGTAATTCTAAGGTATCGGGGATTTCTAGTTCTTCTTCTTCTTCGTCAAGGGTGGTAATTAGGGTGTCTAGTTGGGCGAAACCGATTATTTCTTCTACGGTAATATCTATGGGCAGTTGATTATTAAAGATAATTTCTAGTAGCCCAAATTCTGCTTGAATGTTTTTTATTTCTACAAAGCTAATGTCGCTTTGCTCTGGAGGCATTTC
>PXEJ01000239.1 GCA_003566215.1 Cyanobacteria bacterium T3Sed10_376R1m
AATATTATCAATAGGTGTTGAATAAATAATAGTTCTTCTAGAGTAGTTATGATAAATTTAACTCAATATATAAAATATTTCAAAATCTAAATTAGATAATGTTTAAAATTATCAATGCTCAAATAATAGGTTATAAGAATCTTCAAAATTTAGTTATTGCTAATAATATTATTACTAATATTTGCAATGCTCAAGATGATCAGAAAAATGATGATACTAAAGCTATAAATTTAAATGGTAACTATTTATCTTTAGGGGGCGTTGATTTACAAATAAATGGAGGCTTGGGTTTAGCCTTTCCTGATTTAACCATTAATGACTTCGATATGCTTCATCAGATTTGTGGTTATTTATGGTCAGTGGGTGTTGATCAATTTTTACCCACAATTGTAACCACATCCGTTGAAAAAATACATCAATCTTTAAAAATAATCGGTGATTTTCAGGGTAGGGAAGGTAAAAAAGAAGCTCAAATAATCGGGGTACATTTAGAAGGTCCTTTTCTAAATCAGCAAAAAAAAGGGGCTCATCCTCAAGAATATTTATTGCCTTTAAATATAGAAAATGTTAAACAGGTTTTAGGAGATTATCAAGATATTGTTAAGGTTATTACCCTTGCTCCGGAGTTGGATTTATCAGGGGAGGTAATACCCTATTTAAAGAATTTAGGTATTGTGGTTAGTCTAGGGCATTCCATGGCAACGGCACCACAAGCAAAGAGAGCTTTTTCTTTGGGTGCATCGATGGTAACACACGCTTTTAATGCTATGACCAGTTTACATCATCGTCAAGCTGGGTTATTAGGGGAAGCGATTATATCTCCTGATGTTTATTGCGGTTTAATTGCTGATGGTAATCATGTTTGTCCAACCATGTTAAAGATTATTTTATCAGCTAGTAATTATGAACAAGGTGTTTTTTTAGTTAGTGATGCTTTGTCTCCTATAGGTTTAGATGATGGTTTTTATCCTTGGGATAATCGCACTATTGAGGTGAAATATGGCACGGCTACTTTACCCGATGGTACTTTATCTGGAACTACTTTGCCTCTATTTGTAGGTGCTCAAAATTTAGTTAAATGGGATATTTGTACTATTGAAAGTGCGATCGCCCTTGTAACTGATGCCCCCCGTCGAGCGATAAATTTACCAACACTACAAGTAGGAGCAAAAGCTAACTTAATTAAATGGGAATATAAACCAGACAATAAAGATTTAATTTGGGAGCGAATAGAGCAATAATATTTAAATTTTTCTCGATAATTAAAGCATAGTATATTATTTTAATTACTAGAAGTAATATCAGATTTTTTGATCGTATCTAAACTAGGTAGCTTTAATAAAATTCCCACTGTTAACCAATAATAAACATTAACAGGATCAACAATCAAAGGATAATAATAAGGGTTATAACTAATAAATAAAATAAAAATCCAAAGACAAAGAGCAAATTTATTAAGATGAGGATCTTTTATTTTACGGTATGATTTCCAGCCTAAAATAACAATAATTGTGGCTAAAATAAAGAAAGCTATTAATCCTAAATATCCCATTTCATAAATTAATTGAGCAGGAAAAACCTCTATTAAGCGGATATTCCCAAATGACCTAGCCGCACTAGAAGTTGTACCCAAACCATTGCCAAAAATTCCCCCATGATTGTTAATCGAAAATCCCAAAGTATTTAAAGTAAAATTGATGGGGGATGAGTAATCCCAGCGCGAAAAAAAATCAGATATGGCTCTCCTAAAAAAAGGAATAATGGTACTAATAGTGCCACAAAAAGTAATAATAGCTAATTTTAAAAACAATTTCTTTTTATTAATTTCCGTAACGACGACTAATAAAACACAAAATAAAGGAACGAATAATAATGCTATTCTTTGTCCTGATATGATAGAAGTAAGAATCACTAATCCTGAGGTTGCAGAGCTTAAATTATGCCAAATTTTATCTTGGTTGAGTAAAGTTGCACCAATACTAAAAAAGATACTAGAAATTAAAAACCATCCCCATTGCCAAGGAGCGACAAATGTACCGGGAAGACGAATTAAATCCCATTCAGGGTAGTACAGTAATGAACCGCCAACCAAGCATCTTGCTTGTAAACTCGCACGATGAAAGGCAGGGGAAGGTAAACCAGCACTACCAATGCAAATACCACTAATCAGGGCATAATATTGAAATAAAGTTAAAAGGCAACAGGTAATAATTAAGACTATTTGTAAACGAGTAATGAAAATTAGTTGTTGTTTATTTTTAGTTAGATAAAATCCACATAGGATTAAAGGAATATAACTTAACCAAACTTTTAAACCTATTATTCCCATTAAAATGGGAGAACCTTCATTCTCCATAAATTCTTGAGGAAAATTGACAAAAATGAATGTTAGTAAACACACTAAAGCAAAAAGCCCAACTCCCCATAATAGAGGCTTTATTTTCAGAAAAATTTGTTTAATGGTGTCGCTAAAAAAAATTATGCTTAGAACTGCAGGGATATAAAAAATATCTTTGAATATTTGTAATATGGGATAAAGTGGGCCAAAAGTAATAAAAGCATCAGATGCTTGATAAACCCCCGGTATTAAATAAGTGATTGTGCCACCAAAACAAAGATATATTAAAAATAAATATAGGCTCGCTCGAGGGTATTCAAATAAAATTGTACTAAGACCTATCAGAAATAAACCAGCGAAAAAACCTTTAATTCCTAGTATTATGTAGAATATACCACTAAAGGCGATCGCACTTAATCCAACTAAAATATAAAAAATAGGCTTTTTATTTAAAACCATAAAAAATTAAACTAAGATTGCTTATTGATAATAACAAGGTAACACTAAAAATCCAAAGTAGAAAACAAGCACGAGTCAGCCAAGATGCCTGATAAATACTATCAGAATTAATTGGTTTAATGGGCAATCCCAATAATGGTTTAATCCTAACCTCCCCTTGATAAGTATTAATTCCCCCCAGTTGTACTTGCAAAATACTCGCATATATTGCCTCACTCCAACCAGAGTTAGGACTAGGATCTTGAATCGCATCTTGGCGACATCGTTTAAGATGATATAGTGGTTTCCTTGACATTATCGCCAAAGTTAACACCGTTAAACGACAAGGCAACCATGTCAAAATATCTTCAAATTTGGCACTAAACCAACCTATATCTGTAAAAGGTTCTTTTTTATAACCAATCATTGAGTCTAATGTACTACTGGCTTTATATGCGATCGCAATTGGAACACAACCAACTACAGGAAAAAATAAGCCAAGTAAGCCATAAAATAAAGGTGCAGTAACCCCATCAGTAGTATTTTCCGCCACAGTTTCTAAAACTGCTCGAAAAATTTCCTCCTCTGACAAATTTTTGGTATCCCTACCCACATAAAGACTTAACTTTTCCCTTGCTAAGATTAAATCCCCCCCTTTTAATGGTTTTAAAACATCCATTGCCGCTCGGTTTAAACTTTTTCCTGCAAAGCAACTAGCTAAAATAATAACCTGAATAAATAATCCAAAAAAATAATTAAATTGATGACAATAAAAAATAATTAACCATGATAAAAAGCCACTACCAAAAATCAATCCTATTCCTAATATTACCCCACTAATTTTTTTAATTAATTTACTAGAAATGTGGTTAACAATTAAATTTTTATACCAAGAAATAATCCATCCCATTACTTGAACTGGATGAATCCAACCCCAAGGATCGCCAATAATATAATCTAAAAAAGAGGCCAGTAAAATGATAGTTAAATTACTGTATAATTGTGTTTTTATTTCAATATTTAGCATTCTTTAATTATCTAGTCTAAAGTAAGGATTTATTATCATAAAAAAAATAACCTAAAATTTAAACTCATAACTATTTTTTCAAAATTATAAAAATCCAAGTAAAAGTTAAAATCCAAGCAAACTAGCTTATAATATTTGATTAGTAATAAACACCGTAATCATTGCCGTTCCTAAAAACGTGATTACAGCTATGAGCGATCGCATGGATAATCGCCCTAAACCGCAAACTCCGTGTCCACTGGTGCATCCATTACCCATCCTAGTACCAAAACCAACCAACAAACCCCCAACGATCATAGCTGAAACATTAGTGTCTGAGAGGGGAGTAGGGGGAAAAGGAGAGCCATACTCATAAATTAAGCCCCCTAAAATCATCCCGATTAAAAAATACCATCGCCAATATTCACTATTTTTAAAATTTAAAGCACCGTTAATCATGCCACTAATTCCTGCAATTTTGCCATTAAAAGCCAATAAAAGTGTTGCACTTACCCCAATGAGAATCCCCCCTGTTAAGCCCGTAATCCAATTAAAATCAACCATTGACTATATATAATTATTTAGTTCATTTTAATTATATAAGTTTTGTCAAATTAGATTGTTAATATTGGGATTGAGATGTTGAAAAAACTAAGAATTTTTCTACTAAAATGTTATATTTGAGGTAAAGCCGTACTTTAATACGGAGTTTAAGAGGCAAAATTTTTGATGAAAATACAATCGGAAGTAATAAATAAAAGAGCCCAAGAGTTAACCACTGAAGAATTAGCTCAACTATTGGCAGAGAAAATGACCATTAGTTCCTATGATTGGCATAAGCTCAAAAATAATAGAAAAGCCCAAGCAGGGCAACAGTTAGCGTCTAGTCTTGTCTATTTAATCAATAACCAGCCAGAGGAAGCCCTAGAAAGAATAAATCAAGCACAAGGATGGCTAAATCGTACTATCAATCCTCTTCCTTGTCCTACCCATGGAAAATAATAAAATTTTGTCGATATTTTAGCTAATAGTTATTGATAAAAAGGGGTTAAAGTTTTCCAACTTGAAAAGACATTATTTAATTTTTCTTGTTCATATCTAACAGTGGCTAATTCTAATAAACTCAGAGCAGTAAAACCTAATTTATCAGGAGTGATAACTAATTTACAGTTACCATCAAATTTAGTTTGATATTCGTTTAATTCTTTAGTCCATAATTCATTATTGATTATTTTATCAATGGCAATATTTGTTAAGTTTTTGGGGCTTTTATACTGATAAATTCCTCTATAAACTTCCTTTTGATTCGCCTTCATTTCTACCAAAATAAATTCTTCTTTACTTTTTTTTATTTCTTCCCAAGCAAAAATTTCTAGGGTAGAAATTCCGTAAAGAGGAATATTTAGTTGTTGGGCTAAAGTTTTGGCTGTTACTACTCCTATTCTGGTACTGGTAAAACTACCAGGTCCTTTAGCTACGGCAATAAATTGAATATCTTGCCAATTAATCGGGTGAATAAATTCGATTAATTTTTCGTGTAAATACTTTCCCAAATCTCTCCCTAAATCCCAACATTTAAGGATATTTTCTCCCCTACTATCTGTCAAACCAATACCTAGTTCTCCACTGGTAGTATGCAATGCTAACCTTGATTTCATTTAATACTTTTTACGTTTTGTTTTATAAGGATTCGTCAGTCAATATTTGTTGTTCTTGTAATTCCTTTTCAATAATTTCTAATCTTTGGTTTAAATTACGATTATTTTGTGATAATACTTTATTTTCATTTTCTAATCTGGAGTTTTGACTTTCTAATTCGTTAATTTTTTCTTGTAGTTGATTATTAATCTGTTTTTGTTCGTCTATCTGTGTTGATAAATAATTTATATTACTTTCATTTGTTCTAATCATTAAATCAATTCTTTGTTGTAAATTATTTTCTAGTATTTCTATTTCGCTATTTCTCTGACCAAAAATATTTAATGAGTTATTGTTTAAGGCAAAAAGACCAATGAATGTTCCCATGGACAACAAACCAATTGTTCCGATGGTAAAGCCCATTAATTGACGATTTCTGATAAATTTAGTTAGTTGTTGTAGTTTTCTCAAAGATTCTTCGTCATTGGGTTGTATTTCGAGACATTGTTTTACTCTGCTCCTAATTTCTTTTTCATCTTCTAGTTTATGGTTTTCTTGCCAACGTCCTAAGTAAGCGTCAAGGAGTAGGTGAATCATCTCTAGTTTATAAGGATTAAAAGCTAATCCTTCTTGTAGCTCTATGATGGCATCATCCCAATGTTTGAGACTACAATAACCTTTTGCCCGTAAAAAGTTGGCTTCTGATTGTTTTTGGGCGAGGGATATTTCTTCTGCACTGATTCCTACCTCTGACGCAATTTGTTCTAATTCTTGATTTGTGGGAATTTTTCGTCCTGATTGACTAAACTCTGTTATGCGTTGAATAAATTCTTCGATAGTTTTGTTAGAGTGGGGAAGATTTTTTGTATGTTCCATTATTTTTTTGTCTTTGGACTATACGAACAAATTGGCTTGGATGACTAGGTTTTATTTGTTTGAGCTAATACTAGATATTAAGTTAATTCTCTTAAAGATTTGGAAAATCGAAAAGATTGAAGTTTTGTTAGAGTACAAAGACTAGCCGATTCTGGGTCTAGTTCGATCGCAACTCTAATCAGTAAAGCCGTTAGTAAAATACTGCTGGTTACGGAGCTACCACCATAACTTAACATCGGAAAAGGTAAACCCGTGGTGGGTAGTGTACCTGTGGCTACACCAATGTTGAGAAGGGATTGACCTGTTAACAAAATCATTACTCCCAAGGCAACTAGGCGATTAATTGGATGGGTTGATTTTAAGGCAACAATTAAGGCTATGGTAGCATAAAACATGATAAATAAAATAAGGGCGATCGCACCTACAAATCCAAACTCCTCGGAAAAAACAGCAAAAATAAAATCCGTATATTGAATAGGAAGATAAAATAATTTTTGTTGAGACATACCAAATCCAAGCCCCCAAATTTTGCCCGAACCAATGGCAAGTAAACTCTGTACCAATTGATACCCCACGCCCTGAGGATCTGCCCAAGGATCTCTAAATGACGTAATTCGAGCCATTTGATAACTATTAATATTAATACTAATAAACCCTCCTAACAAACCTAAAATCCCTACTCCCCCCAACTGAACTAGAGGTAAACCCGCAGCTAAAGCCATTAACCAAAAAGTAATACCGCATAAAGAAGTAGTACTCAAATTAGGTTGTAACAAAATTGCCACCAAAGAAATAGCAAATATAAATAACCACATTCCCCTTTCAAACCATGATTTTCTTTGCCAACCGGCAAAAACTATCGCTGATTGCAACACGATTAGAGGTTTTAAAAATTCTGATGGCTGAATAGTAACAGCCCCAAACCTTAACCATCTTTCCGCACCATTAACATTTTCCCCCAAGCCTAAAATCGTAGCAAAAATTAAAATTAGAACCAAACCATAACAAAAGGGAGAATATTTTAATAGAGTTTTGATGGGGATTTGTACAATATATTTACTCGCCAACAATCCAGCCAAAATCCACCCTGATTGTCTCACAAAATAATACCATCCATTTCCCACTTCATCCAATGCCACAGGATAAGAAGCAGAAAACAAAATAATTAAACCCAAAAATAACCAAGTAAAGGTTAACCAACGCAATAATCGGGCTTCAAATGTCCATTGATTAATATTAGGCTGATAGAAGGGAATAACATGGTGCAACATAGTTAGAAATCTGGTCAATTTATCCAGTCCATTTTAATCTATTTTTGCTGTTACCTTGACAATTAAAAAATACAAGGTTGCTGAATTTCGCTATGATTTTTGGTGTAGGTGGAGAATAGTAATCATATTTTGAATATCAAATACTTATCATAATTCGATAGTATTTCATCTTATAAAATGATAAAAGAGTCTTCTTTTGATTACTCAGAGAAAAATATTTAAATAATAAAATATGTCCTAATTACTTTGATAAATAGTTTGTCGTTGCAATTTTGGTGCAATATCTATCAAAGAAGTATCTGGCTTAATTTTCTCTCTTTCTAACTGTACCTGTAAGCCCAACATGGGGTCTTCTCCCTCTGCCA
>PXEJ01000187.1 GCA_003566215.1 Cyanobacteria bacterium T3Sed10_376R1m
CATATTGATAGTTTATTTACTGACCAGATAAATTGGGGATTGATTCGGACTCATTGGCAGGACTTATTTCGAGTTGTTTTATCTATTCAAGCAGGTAAAATATCCTCAGACATTTTATTAACGGTACTTAAACAAAAAAATAAGGTAAACTCAAATATGAAGTTTGTATAGTAACAATTTTAGGTCGCTATGAAAGAAACAACATCTTCGTCCATGCCACCGTGCTTTAATCGTTGGTGTCAAAAATTTGACCCCATGCTGAAAACAAAAGCGCAAAAAAGAGAATTTCGCAATTATTTAGGAGGTTTATTAGGAGAGTCTGACAGAAAGAATCTTTCTCAAATTGCCGATAATAATATTGATGTTACTTATCATAAATTGCATCATTTTTTGACAGAATCAACTTGGGATTATAAGAAAATAAATGAGCAAAGATTAAACATTATTAGCTCAACTCGACAAACTAAAATAAACAGGTATTTCTCTCTAATCATAGATGATTCAGGTCACAGAAAAAGCGGTAATTTTACTGATGGTGTCGGACGACAATACATCGGGGAAATAGGTAAAACTGACAACGGAAATGTTATTGTTACCACTCATATTTATGATGGTGTGAGAAGTTTTCCTCTTGATGTTGAATTATATCAAAAGGCTGAAAATTTCCCTCTAGGAAAAGATGACCCAAAGTTTAAGAAAAAGCCTGAAATTGCCCTAAATTTAATAGATCAATGTTTAAATAGAAATTATCGCCCTCAAATAATTCTTATGGATGGGGGTTATGGAAACAACAGTAACTTATTAAAAGAAGTTGAAGAAAGAGGATTAAAATATATTGGCATTATTGCCAAAAATAGAAAAGTACAGCGGAAAAACTCTAATGGTATCGAGGAAGAAAAAAAAATAGATGATGTTGCCAAAAAATTACCGACCTCAAGTTTTCAGGAAATAAAAACAGGTAAAAATCAAGAAAAATCTCTTTGGGTGGCTACACTAAAAGTTAAAATATCTAGTCTAATTGGAATTAAAGTAGTTGCTATCGTCATGAATGCTAGTACTTTTGAAACTGCTACAGATATTGATTATTTAATGACTAATGAAGCCGAAGAAAAAGCTACCATTGATTGGATGATTAATACATATTGTCAAAGAAATTGGATTGAGGTATTTTTCCGTGAAATTAAGGGCTGGTTAGGTTTATCACAGTATCAAGTGAGAAAGAAAAGAAGTCTGATGAGACATTTTATACTGGTGTTTTGTGCCTATACCTTCATTCAATGGCATCGTTTAACAGGAGGATTGAGGCGACAATGGGGAAATAAGCCTTTAAATACCTTTGCAGAGGCATTGGAAGCATTTCGCACTGCTGTATCTTTTCGTTTTTTCCAATGGCTTAGTCATAATATTGAGGTATTTACCGCTTATAAAGCCACTTTAGGCTTTGTTTGGGCTTGAGTTTTGTTTAAGTACCGTTAAAACAAGGTAACTATGTACAGGGTACAGTCTTATTAGTTTTACGCAAACAAACCTCAACGGATAGCGCCTTTTTAGACGAATTAAACTATCAAATCGAAGACGAAGTAAAAGCCCAATTAAACTCCATGTTAACCCTAGAAGATGACGAAGAACCCAACTTCAGCGACACCGATTATCAATTAGCCGCCTACGCCGCCGCCTTGCGAGTGTTAACCCAATATCAACAAATCGAAGACTTTGACATCGCCTACGAATTAAGTAAACCCCGTCAAACTTCTAAAACTGGGGAAAAATCACCCATTGAAGAATTAATCGATTCGGCGGTGAAAATTGCCTGTGATTACCTTGTGCCGAAGGGTTTTGATACTTTTATCTGGAAAACCTTAACCCCCGATGAGCGTTTTTACCTCAAAGGCTTAGACATGGAGAGTCACGGGGAATATCGCTCAGGCGCATATCAGGAGTTAGCCAGAGGCTTTGGTATTAGGGAATATACCGAATTGTTAGCTACTGGTAAAGCCAACGAAACTCACTTAAAAACCGCTACGGATTTTGGTACAAAATTACTAAATAAAGATAGTGTCTTTAGCACATCCTTAGTGAGAAATGCCTTATTTGCCATTCGGGAAGTGGTGCGCAGTGAGGAGGTTTCATCAGGAAAAAATTGGCTGAGAAATGAGGTTTTAGATTATTGGAATCAACGGAAAACCCTGATAGAAATTTTTAAATATTTGGCGATGGTGGGTAATACTATCCCCCATTGGGCAAAGGATGCCGATGTTTCTCGCTTGTTAGCAGGGGCTGTCGAAAATGATAGTATTTAGGGGGATGATGAATGATGAATTTATGTCTTATTTTACCTGCCATTATAGGTTTTAGTTTCGCTGGAATAATATTATTATATTTCTTCCGAAAAGAAAGACCTAAAGAAATCATATTATCAAGTTTCTTTTTTATTTTCTCAGGTTTTTTGTGTCAAATCATATTTACTTATGGATTTGATTATTTCAAAGACTTTGCATCAGAATATAATGAGGTTTTTAGCATCCCCATTTTTACAATCTTCGCAACTGCTACAGGTATTTTCTTCGGAAATATGGCATTAAGATGTGTCTCAAATGACAAAGAAAAAAGAGAAATATCAATTTTATTTATTAATGTCATAAACTCTCAACTTCGCTCATTAGGATTTATTTATAGTTACTTAATATCTTATGACAAAGAAAATGTTCAATATTATATTGAAATATATCAAAATAGATTAGCCGATGATAAATATTATCAGACTGCCTTTAATAAAATTGGAATTTATAATGAACAAGAAATAGATGTTATTTCTCAATATTCAATTCAACTTCAAGAATATTTAAGCTATTTACAAAAACTATTAATTCAGATTGAGCAAAATAAACAAGACTTAGAGAAATTAACAAATCCCGAAAGGTTTAAAATAACATATCAAGAAGCTAATCAAAGATATTTTATTCCCGTTATAATTGCTCATATTATAACAATGCTTTTTGCTTGTTTAGTAGTTTATAAATTATCAATTAACTACTCATATAAAAAGTTTAAAGAAACACAAGAAGAATTTATTAGAGATTATAAATTATTAGTACTTCAAGATACAAAATCATTGGTATCACTTTTTGAGGATAAAAAGTTTTATCATTTAGATAAAAAATTAGGAGATGATTTATTTAATAAATTAAAATATATTAGAAAAGTTTTTATAGAGAATAAAACATATATATACAATAAAGTAAATGAAGAACCACTTTTTATGTGCTTACTGTGGTGGAATCAAGAAGGATTAGAAATAGAATCTGAAATTAAAGATATATATCCTATTTCTTATAATCATTGTATTGTGGCTTTTGATGACAGTAAAGAAAAAACAATCAAACGATGTCTAGATTTACTGGGAAAATTAATTAAAGAAAGAGCTATCGAAAAGTTCTCGAACTTACCACATAATTTAATTAGAGAAAAAATAAATATTCTTATGGAAACGGATGTTGAAAAAATTATGGAAAAGGTTAAAATGAAGTATGAGATAGTTTCACCTTGGGGAGTAGATGAATAATAAACCAGAAAAAAAATTATCTGAAATAATTAATGAGAGTGTACAAGAATTTGTAATTAAAGCCGTAGATAGACACCATAAACTAGGAGTATCTGTCGCTATTTGGAAAGATGGTAAGACAGTTATTTTATCTCCTCAAAAAATTGATGAAAACTATCACAACTTATTTTCTAAAAATAATTATTCATAACTTATAATTCATAATTTTTATCATGACTATAAAAACAGCAAAACAAGCCGAAAACAATTTTAATGGATTGATTGAAGAAGTAGCAATTTCTCACCAACCAATTACTATTACAGGAGAGAAATATAATGCCGTTTTAATTTCTCAAGAAGATTGGAGTGCTATTCAAGAAACCCTATATTTATCCTCAATATCCGGTATGAAAGAATCAATACAACAAGGATTGGCTACCCCCATTGAAGAATGTGATAAGGAACTAGATTGGTGAAGTATCAAATTGTTTATACAAAACAAGCTAAAAAAGATGCAAAGAAACTTACTCATAAAGGGCTTAAAAATAAAGCAAAAGAGTTACTCAATTTAATAGCTGAAAATCCTTATCAAAATCCTCCCCCCTACGAAAAATTAGTCGGTGATTTAAACGGTGCTTATTCTCGTAGAATTAACATACAACATCGATTGGTTTATCAAATAATTGAATCAGAGAAAACCATTAAAATAATTAGAATGTACTCTCATTATGAATAAATTGGTAGAACTTGTTATAATTCATAATTTTTTATCAAGCCAATTTTCAACTTTTAAATTAGAGATACGAGAAAATTCTCTGACATTATTGGTAACAACTGTTAAATTTAAACTGAGTGCATGAACACCGATTAATAAATCATTACCGCCAATTGGTGTACCTTTATTTTCTAAATCTGTGCGGATTTGAGCATAATATTCTTCCAGAGGAGAAATTAAAGGTAAAATGTCAATATTAGTTAAAATTAATTCAATCCTTTCTTTTAATTTAGCTGATTTCTTTTTTTCAGCTCCAAATTTCAGTTCACAGGCGACAATAATACTGGTACAGATTTTGTCTTCTCCAACATCTTTTATTTTTTCATAAACAATTCCTGTGGGATTTTTTACCAATTCAGAAACAATATTTGTATCTAATAAATAAACATAATTCATTTTTATATTTCAATATCATCTAAAGGTAATAAACCCTCATCAATATCGGGAAAATCCTCTTCTAAAGGTTCAAGGGTAGAAAGAACTTGTAATAAAGATTTTTGACGTAATGGTTCAATAATTAATTTATCATCTTCTTGATGAATAATTACCGATGATGTTGTAATTTTTAATTCTTTAGGAATGGGTAAAGTCTGAATGTTTCCTTGTTGAATAAGTTTAACGTGATATTCTTTAAGCATGATTATTTATTGTATTTTGTATTTTTTTCGATAACTATAGGACTTACGCATTTGTACGAAAAAATATAGGGTTTGAGATTCTTTCGCTACGCGCTCTTGATTGACAAAATGCCGTTATTACTGGGTAAGTTTTAAATTGTTAAGGACGATCGATCTAAAATCATTATATGTGATGACTCATAACACTTATAAAAAAAATCCAATTCATAACTCATAATTTTTTCCATGAATCGTTTTTCTTCCCGTCAAACTCCCCTAGATGAATCGTTTTTAAATCAAAGACTAAAAGGAGCGATTAAGTACGATCGCATCGCAGGTTATTTCAGTTCCTCTATCTTAGAAGTAGCAGGGGAAGCCATTGAATCCATGACAGGGAAAATAAGGATTATCTGTAACTCTGACTTAGAAATCAAAGACGTAGAAACCGCTAGGGCTGCTAATTATGCCCTCAGACGAGAATGGTGTAGTTTTGAACCTGAAAAGTTAGATTCTCGCAGTAAACCCAGACTAACCAGACTATACCAGTTTTTGAAAAGCGAGAAAATGGAGGTAAAAGTATTACCCCGTGATAAATTTGGTTTAGTCCATGGCAAAGCTGGAGTTATCACTTTAGAAGATGGAACACAAACCAGCTTTTTAGGGAGTATCAACGAGACTTATTCAGCATGGAAACTTAATTATGAACTACTATGGGAAGATAATTCTGCCGAAGCCATTGCATGGGTACAAACAGAATTTGATAGTCTTTGGCATCATCCCTTAGCGGTAAACCTTGCGGACTTTATCATTCAAGATATAGGAAGAGTAATAGATCGTCAAGTCATCCCTAGTGTGCAACAATGGCGAGAAGAAGCCAATCCTGCGGCCGCCGTAATAGAAACCCCCGTTTATCGCCAAGAATACGGATTATGGGAACATCAAAAATACTTTGTCAAATTAGCATTTGAAGCCCATCAAAAACCATCGGGGGCAAGATATTTATTAGCAGATCAGGTAGGATTAGGGAAAACCATGCAATTGGCTATGTCGGCTATGTTAATGGGGTTATGGGGAAATCGTCCTATTCTCATTCTTGTGCCCAAACCCCTGTTATGGCAATGGCAGGAAGAAATGAAAAACTTATTAGATATGCCCTCGGCGGTATGGGATGGTAAACGCTGGATTGATGAAAATGCCATTGAATATCCTACTATGGGCGCTGGAGGTATCAAGAAATGCCCCCGTCAAATTGGTATTGTTTCTCAAGGGTTAGTTACCAGCGGTTCAGAAGCCTCTGAGCATCTTTTAAAATTATCCTATGAATGTGTAATTGTGGATGAATCTCACCGCGCCAGACGCAAAAATATTAAAAGAGATCAACCCCAAGATACTCCAGAACCTAATAATTTACTAGCTTTTCTGGAAAAAATATCCCATAATACCCACAGTTTATTACTCGCTACCGCTACCCCCGTACAAATTCACCCCATCGAAGCATGGGATTTATTGCGGCTATTGGATGGAGATCGAGAATTTATCTTTGGTAAGCCGTGGAGTCCGTGGCGTTTCCCAGAAAGAAGTTTACCCGTAGTAATGGGGCAAGAGGATTTACCTGATGATGATTTAGAGCGATGGAATTGGATACGCAACCCCTTACCCCCTTCTGATTCAGAGCGAACCTTTCAAATGCTTCGCCGTAGCTTAAAATTAGATGAAAATACTTATATCCCACAGCCCGAAACATGGGAACAATTACGCTCCTCTGATAAAAGACGGGTGAAAGACTTAGCTAAAACTTTTGGGACTCATCATAACCCCTATATTCGTCATATTGTCCGCCGTACGAGAGAATTTTTAGAAAACACCATTAATCCTGAAACTAATGAGCCTTATTTACAACCTGTCAAAGTACAACTATTAGGGGAAAAGCCAGAGGAAGCGATTCGTTTACCTCCTTATCTACAAGATGCTTACGCTATTGCTGAGGAATTTTGTCGGTTAATTAATTCTCGTTTGAAAACAGGAGGATTTTTTAAAACTTTTTTATTGAGAAGGGTAGGGAGTACCTTGAATGCGGGTAGAATATCGGCTGAAAAAATGCTGGAAGGTTATGAAGATAATCAAGAAAAGGCAAATGACAACTATGGGTTTACGACTGTAAAAGAATATGGGGAGAATATAGAAAAATCGGGAGTAGATTCTGATTTAATTTCTCAGAAGGAGTATTTTCAAAGTTCGCCCAAGTCTGGAAAAAGTGATGATACTTTGCTCTTTGATGAGTTACAGGAAGATGAAGCGCAGACATCAGAGAAAAACTATACTCTGACTTTAGAAGAACAAGAGTTATTAAGGGCTTTTATTGACAGACTCAAAGCAAATCAAGAACGAGATCCTAAATATCAGGTTATTGTTGATTTATTGTTAACACAAAAATGGCTTGAACAGGGTTGCATCATTTTTTCTCAATATTTTGATTCCATCTGGTGGTTAGCGCAACAGTTAACTGAAACTATCCCTAATGAAGCCATTGGTATCTATGCTGGGGGAAGTAAGTCTGGAATTATGTTAAATGGCAGGTTTAACCGATGTGAGCGAGAAAAGCTGAAAACCAATGTAAAATTAGGGGAAATACGGCTGATTTTAGGTACAGATGCCGCCTCGGAAGGGCTTAATTTACAGCGTTTGGGTACTTTAATTAACTTAGACTTACCTTGGAATCCTACTCGTTTAGAACAACGTAAAGGACGTATTCAGCGTATTGGACAAATTCGAGAAACTGTTTTAATCTATAATCTACGTTATCAAGGTTCGGTGGAAGATCGGGTTCATGAGTTACTGAGCGATCGCCTTTCTTCTATTCATGCTATGTTTGGACAAATTCCTGATGTGTTAGAGGACGTTTGGATTGATTTAGCCATCGGGGAGATTGAAAAAGCCAAGAGTGCGATCGACGCTATTCCTCAACAACATCCCTTTGAACTAAAATATCA
>PXEJ01000378.1 GCA_003566215.1 Cyanobacteria bacterium T3Sed10_376R1m
ATAAATATATCCAGTAGAAAGACAAGATACCATAGATAAACATGAAGTAGAAGTGCTGAAAACGATGCCAAGGTTTCCACTCTTGATGGGGGTTAAATCTCAATAAAGATAATGTTTCCATATCTGCATCAACATTATCAATGTTAGTATAGGTATGGTGTAAGAAATTATGGGCTTGTCGCCAAAGTTCACTACTTGCGCCAAGAAAATCGAGAGAAAAACCAAATATTTTATTGATTAAAGGATATTTAGAAAAACTATTATGATTAGCATCATGTTGGATGTTAAAACCAATCATCACATAAAACTGTGATAATAAAAAACCCGTTAATAATCCTAACCAAATATTATGGGTAAAGAAAACTAAGATAATATAAGAAGCAATATAACCGGTAAAAATTATGGCAGATTTTATGAATAATTTGCTGTTACCTTGATGGTGAGATGCACTTTGAAGAAGGTGATTATCAACACGTTTTTTTAATGTTTGATAGAAGCCTACTTTATTTGGAAATTTAACAAGGGTCATTCTTTATTTTGTTTTGGGAATAAATATTAATTACTTCTTTAAAGGTTATCACAATTAAGATTTAAACTATCATAAAATATTTTACTTATTATACAGATTGTTACGGTGCTATCACCAGAAGTGAGCAGATTTTAATAAGTGAAAGGCACAATTTATGATAGAATATCCTACATTTACAGAATCAAAAACTAATGTCTTTTTTACCGAAATATAGACCAGAAAAACTGTCTTTAGGATTTTTAGAACAGGAGATCTTGGAAATTTTGTGGGATTTGCATACTGCCACTGTTAAAGATGTTCACGATCGCATTTTAACAGATCCTGACCGTGAATTGGCTTACGCTTCAGTCACAACCGTCTTACATCGTTTGACGAAGAAAGGATGGTTAAAATATGAAAAAAAAGGAAGAGCCTTTTATTGGAGTCCCCTAATTTCTCGCTCCCAAGCTCAAGCTATTCAATCCTATGAACAGTTGCAAAATTTTTTGGCAGTGAGTAACCCTGATTTAGTTGCCTCCTTTGCCGATAGTCTTGATACTACCAGTGTTGAGCAAATAAGTGCGATCGCATCTCGTCTTCAAGAAATTCGTCAACAAAGAAAGGAGAAAAAATAAATGCACTTTTTAGTTATGATTATAGCCACTATTTTGGCTTATTTAATCAGAATAATCAGTCAACAAAATTATTTTCAAAAAAAACAAAATTGGAATATCTCCCTATTCTTTTTTATTGTTCCCGTTTTATTAGTTTTAATGAGTAGCATTGCAATTGTAGCAATGGGTTATCAAGGGCAGATGTGGGGCATTAAAGCCACCATGATAAGCTATATACTAGCTTGGCTTTGTCTTAGCTATGCTGTGATAAATTTACTCATTTATTACCTAGAAATTAAGAAAATATCTACCAAAATTAGTCAATTATCTGAAGAAACAATATTAAATAATAAAGTTAAAATTCTCAATACATCTTTTCCCTATGCTGGTTTAATGGGTTTTACCAAAGGAAATAAAAAACTTTTAAATCCTTGTTTTGGGTCTTATTTAGTCTTAAGTAAAGGATTAATTGAACTGTTATCAAAAGAACATTTACAAGCAGTAATTAGCCACGAAAAAGCCCATCAAAAACATCAAGATCCTTTAATTTTCTTTTGCCTATCTTACTGTAAAAAAATAACTTTTTGGCTTCCTAACAATGAACAACTATGGAATGATTTAGTTCTATTACGAGAATTAAGGGCAGATAAAACTGCTTCTAAATCCGTTGATTTTTTACTTTTAGCTGAGTCATTATTAATGGTTACACAAAAAGCCATGGAACAAAAAAATCCTGTTGATTATGAATTTATTTGTCCTTTTATGAACTCTCGTTTAAACGAAAGAATAGAGGCTTTAATTAATCAAAATGATTCCCCAGAAATTATTATTTGGCATCAATTAAGTTGGATTATTGTTGTTTTTATTCCCTTCCTAATTATTCCTTTTCATCAGTAGAATATGAAATGTTGATGACTTAATTAAGCATTTTATTCATAATTTGCGATCGCACTTATATAAATAAAATGAGCAACAAGAATAACACTCCAAACAGCAGTAAACCAAGTAATCCAAGGCCATTGAGCGTGTTCTAAATTGTGAAAAAACCAAGCTCCAGAATTACAAGCAAGAAAAAAGGCTACATGAAAAGCAAAATTCATGCGATCGTCTAATTTTCTATATTCTAAATCATTTTCTCTATCAGGTTCTCTAGGCCAACGTGGAGGCATAATATTATAAATAGACTAACTTTAAACTCTTTATCAATTTTACATCACATTGTCACAAAATATTAACCACCATGAACAAAATAAACAACAGAAACAATAAGAAATAAGGCAGATGTTGCCGTGACAATATTTTATGAGTAAAGTTAACTCTTTAAACTCTTTTCCAAATAAACCAAGTTTGGAGAAAATCAATTCTAAATTGATTTTGATTAATTTTCTGCCATTCTTCTTTAATTTGCTCTATAATTTTCTGGGATGTATCATCAAGAACTTTTATTTGAAATAACTCATAAATAGTTTTATGATTCTTAATCAAAAGAGAAAAAATAGGTATTAAATTTTGTCCATAATTACCCCATAAATGACAGCCAATAATTTTTTTATCATTATTTAATATAATCTTGAGCAACCCTACTTGATTTTCAAGGGTAGCAAAAGAAATAAAATCAGTATTAACTTTAATTGTACTTATTAAGTCACCATAAATATTTTTTGCTTGACTTTCAGTATAACCAATCCTCGTTATGGAAGGATTTGTCTGAAGAGTGTAAGGAATAAAGCTATAGTCTATTTTTTCTAAAGGGAAAAAAAGAGCATTTTTTAAAGCAATCTCACCTTCTAATGCTGATAAAGTTGGTAAATTATAACCGCCCAATAAATTACCACAGCTATATATTTTGGGGTGATAAGTTTGTAGTCTATTGTTGACAACTATTTTTCCTTGATAAAGATTAATACCTGTTTGTTTGAGAGATAAATTATCTGGGTTAATTTTTGTTTTCAAATAACTATTGGTTAAGATAATTTCTTCCGTGTCAATAGCTTTATCTCCTGCTTGTATCCATTTGCGATTGTCAATACTTTTTACTTGACTTATGTCGCAGTTGTTATAAATTTTTACTCCCCGTACTTCTAATTGTGATTGAATTAAAAATGAAATTTCCTTTTCTTCTTGGGGTAATAAAAAGTTACTTTCTGTGAGTAGGGTAACTTTTTTGTTGGCTTGGGATAATATTGTTGCAAGGTTAAAGGCGATCGCATCTTCCCCTATAATGACAATATCATCGTAAAAATCATTTAAATCATATTGTTGAAATATATCATAACCCCTTAAATAACCAACCTGATCAATACCTTTAATAGTAGAATAGCTAGATAAAAAAGAAGATGTTGCCAATAAATAACGGTTAGCAACCAAAATATCTTGATTAGTTTTAATACTCAGACTTTTCTGGTGATTAACAAAATCAAAAGAAGAAAAAATTAAATCAACTTCTAAAGTTTGTAATTCAGGTAAATATTGTTGAATAATTAATGTTTTAGTTTCCTCAACAATTTCTCGACGATGGTGAAAATAAGCAGAAGATAATAATTGATTTTGTAGTTGATTAAAAATATACCTTTGTGCGCACGGGGAATCAAAATCTACATCCACAATTAAGGCAACCCTTGCACCTAATTTACTAGCGAATTTGGCACTTCTTATCCCTTCTAAAGTAGCACCAATAATAATAACATCATATTTACATTTCATACTCTAACAATTCTATTTCACCAGTGCAATTATTTACTCAACTGAGATAATACAACCTCATAATTGTCCATGATCAATTCTTCTCACCATAGCACTTTTTCAGCAAAGCTCATTTATTAACTCTTTAATACCATTAACTGGAATAATCTCAATATCAAGACTTTTTTCTAAATCTTTCACCGTAACATCATCTAAAAATTTTTGTTCATCATGCTTCAACATAACCGAAGGTAACAACACTTTTTTAGCCAAAGGTTTTTGAGGTAATTTCGCTAACAAATCTTGTCCTGTCAATAAACCAGTTACAGTAATTTCTTGTCCCCAATAATCACTATTCAAAGCCACTAAATTAACATCTAAATTTTCTACCTCATTCAAACGATTAACCAAAGGTTGAAAAGCAGTTTCTACCGCATTACCCACAATCCAACTAAAACTTTTAGGCTCACAAATTTTACTAGGTAAATTATCATTAGCAATAGTTTGAAAATCCTTAATAAACTGCCTAATCGAACCAACACCATTACCAATTTGCGGATAGTCTTCGTAATGAGACTCAGGAGGTAAATCCTCTTGGGCAATCAAAAACCATTCATCGGCTAACCATGCAAAAGTTGACCCAGATTTTTCCCTGAATTTAGCTTGTAATTGTTGAACTTGCTTAATAACTTCCTTTGCTTTTTCCCTTGTCACGGGAATTAACTCGTCTTTTTGAGGACGAAATTTAGTTAAACCAACTGGTACAACCGCAGCACTAATTACGGCGGGAATTTCTCCTTTATGAAAGGAAAATAAATCTTCTAAAGTTGTTTCTAAATGTTGATTGTCATTAATATTAGGACATACTACCACTTGAGCATGAACTTGTAACCTTTTTTCTTGAAACCATGCTAAATTTTTTTTTATTTCCCCTGCCCGTTGATTTTTTAATAATTTAATACGGATGTCAGGCTCTGTAGCATGAACAGATACATACAAAGGAGAAAGACGCATCTGTTCAATTCTAGTCCATTCTTTGGTGCTTAAGTTTGTTAGTGTTAAATAGCTACCATAAAGAAAACTAAGACGATAATCATCATCTTTTAGATAAAGGGTTTCTCTTTTGCCTTCCGGTTGTTGGTCAATAAAACAAAAAGGACATTTGTTATTACACTGAATTAAACCATCAAAAAGAGCAGTTTCAAATTCTAAGCCAATGTTTTCATCATAGTCTTTTTCAATTTCTACCATGTGATTTTTACCGTATTTACCAATAACTTCTAATTCTAAGTATTCATCACTACACAAAAATTGATAGTCGATTAAATCCCGTGGGGTTATCCCATTAATGGAAACGATTGCATCTCCTATTTCAAAACCAATTTCAGAGGCAATGGAGTCGGAGATTACTTTACTAATACGGGCAGGTTTCATTGGCTTTTTTTGATTCTACTGACTTTAAATTTGAGTACGGAGTGTTATGGGAAATATTGACGAATTTTATCAATGTCGCTCGATTTTATGGAATTAATGTTAGATCTTTAAAGATAGTTCTATGTAATTCATGGTCATTGATTACTATCTATGAAAATTATGACATTTTTCCCCATTTTTGTGAACTGTTTCCCACTTCAATCATTTAACCCATGACTTTTTCCCAATACCCAATGACGGCGAAAAAATCGATATAGGGAGGATTCATCTAGGGCTAAATAAATTGGTCTTCCATGGGGGCAAGTGTGGGGATTACGGGTAATTTTCCATTGGTTAACGATGTTTTGCATTTCTGATAGGGTTAATTTTGTACCGTTACGAATGGCACTACGACAAGCAACGGCAACCATGGCATCATCAACATTTCCTCCCCAACTTAATTCGATTAATGCTTCTTGATTGTCATTTCTATGGGCAAGTATTTGAGGTATTTTTCTGATTGCCCATAAGTCTTCTCCAAAGGTATCTATTTCTAATTGTAAGTTAATTAGTTGTTCTATTTGTTTGGGTAATAAATTTTCTAAAATAATTGGTTGTTCTAGGGATACTAATTGCCAGTTATTTTGTAGTTGTTCATATAGTATTCTTTCGTGGGCAATGTGTTGTTCTATCAACCACATTCCTTGAGAATGTTCGGCTACTATATAGGTATTTCTTGATTGAGCTATGACTTCTAATTGTATTAATCCTAAGCCAGAAGATTCTTCGTTTTGTGTTGTTTTTTGTTCTATTTGATAGATGGGTTTATTTTCTGCTACTTGAAGAATTTTTTCTACTCTTTGATTTTGAAAGTTGTTATTAATATTGTTATCGGTAATTTTAAAAATATCCTCGATGGCTTGTTTTATTTGTTGTTGCCAAAATTCGAGGTTGTGTAAATAGACTTCTGCTTTGGCTGGGTGAAGATTCCAGTCTATTTGTTGGGGTGAGGTTTGCAAGTGTAAGAAAATAACAGGAAAACGATCGCGCCCTAATGTACGATGAAAACTAGAGTAAATAATAGATTCTAATTCGGGGGATTTTATTACTCTACCGTTTAAACCTATTTTAACCCAGTCTGGTCGAGGTCGAGAAATGCGATCGGGTAATCCTAAGACTAAATCAAGGAAAGATTTATTATTTTCTTGGGGGGTATTTAGTATTATTTGTTGAGATGTTAGGTCGGTATATTTTATTGTTTTTAGTAGTTGTGGTAATATTTTTTTGGTTTGGTTATTACCATTAATATATAGTGTCAATTTATCATCAACAAATAGTTGCCATGTAACGTGGGGATGGCATAATGAAAGTTGTCCGATAATGGTTTGAATTTGTTTGATTTGCTTTTTAAAAGGGGGATTTCCTTGACGACGTAAGGGAATATTGTGAAATAAGTTTTCCACGGTGATAATTGTTCCAAGGGCGATCGCAATGGGATTAATTACCGTAATATGGTTACCATCGCTAAAAATTTCATAACCACAATCATTTTCTGTGCGACTGGCAATATGAAGATGGGCTAATTGAGCAATACTATGTAAACCCTCTCCCCGAAAACCAAGGGTTTTTATGTGACATAAATCTTCTTTGTTGGCAATTTTGCTGGTAGTGTGGGGTTGGGTACAAACTAATAAGTCATCTTTTTTTATTCCTTCTCCATTATCGGCTACCTGTACTTTCCACAATTGAGGATAAATCGATACGACAATTTTATGCGCCTTTGCATCAAGGCTATTTTCTGCTAATTCCCTAACTACCGCCGCTAATGAATTAATTACTTCCCCCGCTGCAATTAATTTAATTACTTCAAGGGGTAGCTTTTTGATAGTCATAAATCTTAAATGTAAGGATTTACTCTTATTTTAACCCATTTTTATTTTTTATATAATTTTAATTATAAAAATAATTACTTATATACTATATCTTATTACAAAAAAAATATGGCAATTATTATTATTAAAAAATACTTTATTTTTAAAACAATTAAATATTTATGTACTAGATTGATAAACTAGAAAAAAGATGTATAATATAATGCCCAGCTATCAAAAGTACTAGGGGTGTACCATTAATGTAAATTTACTAACTTTCAGTAAAATGAATCAAGTCAGGGATAAAAATGCAGTGGATAATGGTGTAACCGCTAAGAAAAAAAGCTATAATGCGATCGCCAATAACAATTTCGACACTGCCCATAATGATCAGATAATTTCCCTTCTTTATAGCTGTGGAGAAGAAAATAATAAAGAACTATTTTGGGAAAATATAAGTGAACCATATCGCTCTATATTAGAAGACTGTTATCATTTAGCTGAAAATAGTAAATTTAATAAATTAAATCAAATTACTAATAATATAAAATATGACCGTTTAAACTATATAAAATTAGGGATTCAACTACAACAAGTAAAATACTACAAACTATATCAAGAAGTTTATCAAACCTTTAAAGATTACTGTATAAGGGAAATTCACTATCCTATATGGCGAGTTAACAAAACTATTGAAGCCTCAAGAGTAGCCATTAAATTAATAAAATATGGCTTTAGAATTATTCCTCAAAATGAAGCTCAAGCACGTCCTTTAGTAAAACTTA
>PXEJ01000381.1 GCA_003566215.1 Cyanobacteria bacterium T3Sed10_376R1m
CATGTTTTTACAACTGATGGGGGAATGCTATATTCATAACAAACATAAGATTATAAAATTAAGTTTCAAAATTAAATTGACTTATACCTTGCTAAGAAAGAAAACATATTATGTTGAAAAATAGAACAAAATTAAAAAATAATTAACATTATTAAATACTAAAAAATCATGAATAGCACAGAATTGGCCAGATATATAGAGAACACTAATAGTATTTCAAAACCTTGGTTATTGATTCAGTTGAGAATGAAAAAATTGGAAGAAAATAAAATTAATATTTCTTCTGAAGAATATGACAAAAAAATAGCAGAGATTTACCAAGATATGATGAATTTAGGAGAATGGTGGCGAGGAATAGAAAATGAGGTTTTTTAAAATTTAAAGATTAAATATTTGATGCTTAGTCATTTAAAAAAATGTACTAGATCATTACATAAGAAGAAGACAGCATAATATACTACTACTACTTATTCCTCATTTCTTTGTTTATACTTATTCTCCAAAGTCCAAGGATTTAATCGGTATGAAACCACCTATCCAAACTAAAAAATTTACCTCAGAACAAATTTTTCAGGCTTCCCAAATTAACTTATTCCAGTTAAAGGATGATGAAGACAAACTATCTTTTGAAAATCGTCCTTCAGTATTTGGAATAACGATTGATGATGCCACTACCGTTGATAGAGATGATGGTATTTGGTTAGTAGAGTTAAGTAATGGCAACTATGAGTTACAGGTGAGCATCACCGATGTTTCCGCTTTAATTCCCGAAGACTCTCCCATTGACAAAGAAGCATTTAGTCGAGTGACTACTCTTTATCACACTAAGCCCATAACTCCCATGTTACCCGTTCATGTTAGCACTAATTTGGGATCATTGGAGGAAAGACAAGCACGGTTAGCCATTACTGTTTTTTTTGAAATTAATAGTAGCGGTAAGATAGAAAAATTTAGAATAGAGGAAACAATTTTTAAGAGTTTAAAGGCTTTTAGCTACGAAGAAGTAGAAACAATTTTAAGTAATCCTCGTGATAATATTCATGACCATATTTTAATCAAAATTCAAAAATTAGCTCAAATGTTAGGTAAAAGCAGAATGGGTAAGTCGGGAATATTAACTGTGGATGGTTATGTTGATGAGGATGGTAATTTAATTAAGGAAAATATTAATACCTATCAATTAATTGCTGAGTTAATGATTTTGACTAATACCACTATTGCTAATGTATTAAATGCTCAAAAAATTCCTGCTTTATATCGAACCCAAGATGTGGGTATTGATGATTTTAGTCGAGCGATTAAAGAAATGGGACATTGTTTAGTCCCCGCAATTTATAGTATTTTTGCTCAACCTCATGTGGGATTATCTTTGGAGGCTTATTGCCATTTTACTAGTCCTTTACGGCGTTTTGTTGATTTAGTTAATCATCGTATTGTTAAGGCTCTAATTAAGAATAAAAAATCTAGTTATTCTGTGGATAATTTACAAGATATTGCTAATTATATTAATAATTTTAGTAATCAGTATAAACAGGATAAATCTAATTATTTACGCTTGAAACGTAAAAAAGAATTAAAAAGTAAATATATCAGTATAAATGATCAGCAAATTAGAGAATTATCTAACGATGACTTTTCAAATTTGGTCGAATATCTTGCTTTTGATGGTAATCTCGATAAAATTATTCATCATCTTCATGAAAGGTTTAATGATTTACAGTTAAAGGATTTTTATTATTTATGGTTTTTTGGTCGGCTAAAGATTTTTTTTGATTATCCTGATATTGATGGAATTTCTGTACTTTTAATTGCTTCTCAAATTATGGGTATAGAGGTAAATTATGATGTAGAATATGATTCTCAAAAACAGCTTTATTATTGTTTTTGTTGTTTAGATAATTTAACGAACAAAGTACCAGCAAAAGATACTAAAAAAACTAAGGCAAAGCATAAGTCTGCTTTAATGGCAATAAGAGCTTTTATTGATCAGAATTTGGTTAATAAAAATGAAGTAAGTTTCCCGTTTACTAAGAGAAAAAAACCGAGGTCCAAGATTGATGTTTTACCCCATGATGATTTGAATAATTTTGAAAAACTAACTGATAAAAATTTATCTAAATCTTTGGATAATCTTATGGAGTCTGATGCTTTAAATGACCAGATTCTTTTACAATTAGAAAAGGTGGTTGACCGTTTACAGCCTAAAGATTTATATAAGTTATGGTTTATTGCCAAGGTTAATCGCTTTTTTGATTATCCTGATGTTGATGCTGTTTCTGTTTTGTTAGTGCGATCGCAAATTGATTCTGTGAAGGTAGAATATGATATAAGCAAAAACCCAGATACATCTTATTTTATAGCGTCTTGCTATGTAGATGGTTTAACCGCTCCACAAGCAGAAATAAGTAGTAAGAAAAATAAAGCAAAACAACAATCTGCTTTAGCTTATATTAAAGGGTTTATAGAAAACACCCTAACGGATAAGCCTAATGAAATTAGTATCAATGATGACCAAAATCTAACAAAAAAAACTAAGTTAGATAACGATAAATCATTAGTCATTAAAGAAAATAAAACAGAAATATTGACCAATCAGCAAATAAAAGAAAAAGATTGGATTTCATTATTGCATCAATTTTGTTTACAGTATCAAATTGACTATCCAGAATATCATTATAGTAAGATAGATAGTTTTTTTTGTTGCAAAGTAAAATTGCTTTATTGTGGTAAAATAATTCAGTCTGAAGGGTATGGCAAAAATAAAAAATATGCCAAACAAAGTGCATCTCAACTACTAATTATTCACTATGATTTGAATATCAAAATGAACTAAAAGTATTGATTAATATCTTAATTTTTACTGTTACAAGATAATATGAATAAAATTGTTAAATACTTAAAAGAATCCTATAGAGACAAAAATTTTCTAATGGTAATTCATCTTACTGAAAATGCTGTTTCTAAAATATTATCTTTAGCTTTAATTATTGTCATTTTTGCCTCTTTAATTGATTTAATTTTCATATTAAGTAGAGACTTATTTGTTGATGGTGGTTTTGGTTTTGTTCGTAATGGTTTAATAGAAATATTTGGACTTTTTTTAAATATTCTCATTGCCCTTGAATTGTTAGAAAATATTATAGTCTATCTTAGAAAACACGTTGTACAACTAGAGTTAGTCTTAACTACTGCGTTAATTGCTGTTGCCCGTAAAATAATTATTTTTGATCCTAAGCAATATGAAAAAATAGATTTAATTGCATTGGGAATAGCGATTATTTGTTTATCTGCTAGCTATTGGTTAATCAGAAATTCCCATAAAACAGAAGATGAATAGTTAGGGTTTTATAAAAAATGGAACTCGCAATTTTAAGAAGTGTTTTTCTTTCTTTTAAGTATTTATTTCAGTACGTAAACGAGCAATAATAGACTCTGAGGGTACTTGATTTATAATTTCTTTAATCACCGCAGAAGTACCAAAATTTCCCCATGTACAACCATTTTGTAGATAAATTTGGGCAGATTTACCAACAATATAAGAACCATAACCGGCAATACTTCCCTGAGCTAAGGCTGCGGTGGCAAAAGTAGTAAAACCCATGGGATTTTCCCATAAACTACTAATAGCCGTACTGGTTTTAGCAATACTAAAAACCATCATTGTAGCAATTTCTCCTACTAATAAAGTACCTAAACTTTTAATAATTGTTTGCCATAACTTTCGGGCTTCATGACTGGTAATAGGTAATCCATATAACCTTGCCAATGATCTAATCATAGTTAAATCTGCGATCGCACCTATAATCAAATCAAGAAAAATAATCGGATTAACAGCAACAATTAGTGCCTTATATTTAGCATAGTTCCAAATAAGTTGTTCAGCTTCTTTTGCACGTAATTCCACCGTTTTATTAGCAATATTTTGCTGAGCAAACTCCGCTTGATTAAGAGCATTTAACGCCAACAAAGCCTTCCCCTCTCGATTTAAAATAGTTAAAATTTTCTCCTTTAAACTATCAATTTGAGGAGGTAAATCTTCCCACTCTTGGGTAACTCTTCCATCAGGTAACTCTACCCTAACAGGGATAGGCTGAGGTTGTGCCGCCACCATTACCACCTCATCAGGAGTCAATAAAGGTTTTTTTGTTTCATCACTCAACTGCTGTAACTGACGATAAATACTCTTAATATCCATATCAGGATATAAGTCAACCTTATTAAACACTAACAACAAAGGCTTATTACTACGGCGTAACTCCAACAAAGCAAAATATTCTGTACGAGTAATATCCCCTGCCACCACAAACAAAATTAAATCAGACTGCTGACATACCTCCCTTGCCATATTTGCCCGAACTTCTCCATCAATTTCATCTAACCCCGGAGTATCAATAAACTCAATTTCAACCTTACCTCCTTGTCTTTGCCATCGTATGGATTTAGGCCATTTCGTCACCCCATTAATAGCTCCAGTTTTTAAAACATCCTCTCCCAGCAAAGCACTTATCACCGTTGATTTGCCTCTGCTTACCAAGCCAAAAGCTGAAATTTTAATTACTTTTTGCTCCAATTTTTCTACCGCATCTTTGAGGGTGCGTAAATCATCTTTGACGGCACTTTGTAACTGGGCATTGGGGGGATAATTCCAGTGGCGCCTACTACTGGCATACCAAGACATGGACTGTTGCAAACTTCCACGAGCCAAACCAATTATAGAAGAAGCGCAAGGGGTTGTTTTTGATGTCATATTAACCTATGAAATTTATTGATTAATAAAATATTTTTAAAAAATCAATTTTAATATACTATACTTAAGTAGTTGAAAAATAAAAAGAACTTTAAGTTTATTATATGTCATTAAAGAGTTTATGGCTAACTTTTGCATTAATTATCGTGTTTTAAAATAGTAAAATATTAGATTTAGAACACAAAAAATAGATTTAAGGACAGTTTTAGTTGTTTTCATTAATATCCTTTTATTATAAATTATTCTTGTTAATTTTTATAATTAACAAAAGAAACTATAACTAAAGCTAGATTAACAATATTAAATAAAAAATTAAGCTAATAAATAACTAAATATAATTGTTAAAAATAAAATAAAATACAAATATAGATTTTTGAAAATAAATATTAATTATTAATTTTAAGTTAAAGTTTTATCTTAAAGAACATCATAATAATCAAAATAAAACTATCATTTCTATAGTCATAAACAGTAAAATTAGAGAACACCTTTACTCAGACTTAAATCGATAGTACAACATAGCTAAATAACCTAGATACAATTGAATAAGACGAAAAAACTTAGAGTTAGTATATTTTCTCAATTCTAAACTTTCATATTAAGTCAAAGGAAGACAGGTTCAAGACAATTGTCGTATTTGTTCAACAATCACGATAAATTATTTAGTAAAATCAATAAAATATATTTCACTAGATAAGTATAAATGATTAATTAATAGTAATTAACTTCATATTCTAATTTAAAAATAATATTTGACCAAATGTGATTATCTAGTTATATTTAAAATGACCCATAAAAAAACAAAATAAGATCATGATAAATTATCCACCAAACATCAATGTTCTTAATCTATTGGCTCAAATGCCAGAATTACCCATATCAGATGATTTAGCTTCCACTCTTTTGAGCATAGGAAAAGCCATTTTAATCCTGATTATTGGGATAATTGTTGCCAATATTTTTAAGGGAATAGTCAAAAAAGCACTTCATCAAACCGACATTGATAATCGCTTAGCCGCATTTATTGCCGGTGATAGTAGAGATAATGCTTCTCAATTTCAAACTGAAAAATGGATTTCAGAAATCGTTGGCTGGATTATTATACTCTTTGTGATTGTTGCTTTTCTAAATGCTTTAGATTTAGAAGTAGTTTCTCAACCTCTTAATACCTTTTTAAATGAGGTGATGGCATTTTTACCCAGTCTAGGGGGTGCAATTCTCCTCCTTGTATTAGCTTGGGGTATTGCCACCATAGTTAAGTTATTTGCTACAAAAACTTTAAATAAATTTCATCTTGATGAAAGATTAAATCAGCAGATACAAGAAGATGAGGAAGATGAGGAAATTTTAGGAGAAAAACCTGCTCAGCAAGAAAATCTTGCTATTGGTGATACCATTGGTAATGCTCTATATTGGTTTATCTATCTTCTCTTTTTACCGTCAATTTTAGGGGTATTACAATTAGATGGTACTCTAAGACCTCTCGAAGAATTAGTTAATGATATATTGGGTATCCTTCCCAATGTTTTTGCCGCTATCATTATTGGTTTTATTGGTTGGATTGTTGCCCAAGTTGTTAAAAAAGTTGTTACTAACCTGTTAAAAGCTAGTGGTGCTAATGCGGTGGGTGCAAGGTTTGGTTTATCTACTACTCAAAAGAATCAATCTTTGGCTTATATCATTGGCTCTATCGTCTATGTTTTAATTTTGATTCCTGTGGCAATTACTGCCCTAGATGCCTTACAAATTCAAGCAATTTCAGTACCTGCGATCGCAATGTTAAACCAAGTTTTGGAACTATTGCCAAAACTATTTGCGGCCATTGTAGTAATAGGATTAGCTTATTTTGCTGGTCAATATTTAGCTGAATTATTCACTAATTTATTAGCAAATATTGGTTTTAATAATGTATTTATTTGGCTAGGAATTACCGAAACTCAACAAGATGAATTTGTAGAGGTTTCCCCCACCCAACCATCTAACACCAAAACCCCCGCAGAAATTGTAGGTGGTATTTTATTAGTTGGTATTATGTTAATCGCCACCCTTACGGCGGTGGACATTTTACAAATTGAAGCCCTCAAAGATACTGTCGCCTTTATTTCTTTATTAGCAGGACAAGTTTTAGTCGGAGTTGTCATCCTAGCAATAGGGATATATTTTGCTAACTTAGTATTTAAACTGGTGGCCAATTCTGGTACTCGTCAAGCTGAATTTTTAGCTCAAGTTGCCCGTATTTCCATTATGGTATTAGTCATCGCCATGGCTTTAGAAAGAATCGGTATCGCACCGAATATCGTTAATCTTGCCTTTGGTTTACTCACTGGAGGAATCGCCGTAGCCATTGCCCTTGCCTTTGGTTTGGGTGGTAGAGAAGCAGCTGGAAATGCTTTACAGCGGTGGTTAGATTCTTTTAGAAGTAATTAAGTTTTTTGCTAAAAAATCTTTTATTTTTACTCTTTTGTAAAAAGATGAAAGGCGTGTCTTTGACACGTCTTTTTTAGTTAATGAAAAAATGATTACAAAATACTTCTACCCGTAAGAATTTTTCTGACTTCTAACATAGCTGAGTAGGTGGGAATAATGTATAAAGTTTCATTTTCTGGGGTAATATTTAATGCTTCTTCCATTGCTTCGTTAAGATTTTCCTTAACTATCAAATTGAGATCATTTTCGATGGTATCAATACTATACTTTAACCTTAGGGCCATATCGTAAACTCGATCGCCACTTACCACCAGATTACCCCCTGACTGTACCAATTTTTCTGTATCTACATCCCAAATCCATGATACATCTGTGCCATCTGGAGTGCGATCGTTTAAAATCATCATAGTAGTAGAATGGGGACGTATTTTTTTTAAATCATTAACCGCACGAATTGTTTCATTCATGCCCACAGGATTTTTAGATAATAAAATACGTACATTTTTATTTTTTATTTTTAATTCCTCTGCCCTACCAAATGCGGCTTTAAAATTAACAATGGTATCATCAATGATTTGTTTTTTTACACCGATAGACTGAGCTAACAATCCAGCGGCAAGGGTATTATACTTGTTATAAACTCCGATTAAAATTTGTTCCCACTCAC
>PXEJ01000225.1 GCA_003566215.1 Cyanobacteria bacterium T3Sed10_376R1m
AATTGGCTAATTTCAACGACGCTAATTTGTTATTATGTCATTTATTTGGTTAACACGACACTAAGGCGTTAACGATGACAAATAGTTTGTTAATGTAAAAGTTTATTTAAACTACTTGTGTTGAATCATAAAAGTTATGGGCAGAGCGAGACTCGAACTCGCACGACCGAAGCCGCCACATTTTGAGTGTGGTGCGTCTACCAATTTCGCCATCCGCCCTTGTTTTCACTTTGACTATTATAACTAATTTGTTGTCTTTCTAGCAACTGTGAATATTGGGGAGATTTCGCCCAAGACTCTATTTCTTTTGCCCTTAAAATTGGTACGGGGTGTGTAAGTTGGGCTGTTTGCATTTCCGTGAGCATTTCTCCCATTTCTGTGGCACTCATTTTTTGATAGTCCTTGACTTGATCCATGAATGCTTCTAAGTTAAGTTTTGGGGCTAGGGTGGGTGAGCCTCCGGTTAATTTCATTAGTACTGACATGACAATTTTTGGATCTTGTGCTACTAAGAGTGCCGCGCGATCGCAACTAAACTCAGCGCAACGAACCCATTGAAATAATTGATTTTGCAAAGATTGAGCCAAAATACTTCCCCAAGTTGGCAATAAACCCGTTGCTAAAACAATAATATTCGCTAGAGTTAGATAAACCCCATGCTCACATTTCAGATGACCCAATTCATGTCCAATAACTGCTTGAATTTCCTCGTCCGTCAGAATTTCTAGTAGGGAGGTATGGATGACCATAAAAGGTTTTTTGCCCCTAATAGCAAGGGTATAGGCATTGGGGACGGGATTTTGTTTTAGGTATAGCTGGGGTGGTTCGAGGTCTAAAATTTCTGAAGCATTAAGCAATAAGTGGTGGAGGTGGGGTAATTGTTTTTCATTGATGAGGATGCTAGAAGCAATGTTATTGAGATAAAAAAAGTCTTCGGCAACTGAACCTAAAATCCCTCTAATGGCAATGTCTAAAGCGGGAATTTGTTGGAGATTGTTGGTAGCTTGTAAATCTAAGGGATGTCTAAATTCATCGGCCCTTAAGCCTATTAAAGGAGTTTTCATAAGTTATTATTATTGTTTGTGTATAATTAAGGATTTAGATTTGTTCTACACTCCCTAACTAACTATTTCCAATGATAATACCTATGCCTTTTAATTGTTGTTGTAGTTTGTGGGCTAAGGTTGGATTTTGTTGATGGTGTAAATTGAAGGCTTGTTCAAATAATTGTAAACTTTCTGGATAATATGCCTGTTTATGGAGTAATAGTCCTAAATTTTGATAGGCTAGGGCATAAGTAGGATTGAATTGAATACAGGTTTGATAGGCGCTAATCGCTTTGGATATTTGTCCTGTCGCTTTATAACATAAACCTAAATTATAATAAACAAGGGTAAAATTCATGTCTATTTTCAGACATTCATTATACAGTGCGATCGCCCTTGGATATTTTTCTAACTGGTAACACAGACTCCCAAGGTTGTGGTATGCTCCCAATTTTATTTTAGGCAATAGGGGAAGTGCGATCGCCTTTTCGTAATGTTTGGTGGCTAAATCCCATTGTTTTTCTTTAACCGAAATATTCCCTAGATGATAGTGTAACTCGTAAACCGTTGCTTCACTACTACCATGAAGTTTTAAACCCTTTTTCAATAATTTTAAACCCTTTTTTCTTTCTCCTAATTGCAGATATAAAGCCCCTAATTTGCTACAGACATAACTATCACGGGGATTATCTTTTAAATAACTTTCCATCGCCTTTCTAGCTCGTTTAGCTTTATTCTCTGATTCAATGATGGCTGGTTGATAACCATAATGAGCAATGGCAACTTCTGGTAAATCTACCACTTTCCAATGAGATTCATCCCCACATAAACTTAAAACAGAATCATCAATCAAAGCATGATAAGGACGAGAAAACTTAATGCGAGGATGAAGACGAAATAAACGAGACACAAGGGAATAAGGAGAAGAAATTGCCCCCACTTCATGGCGAATCAAATTAACCACCAAATTATCATCGGCAACTATAGCCTTTTGTATCGAAGCAATCGCATCTAATTTTAAGACTTCATCGGCATCTAATACCAACACCCAGTCAGTTTGTACAAAATCCAAACCATAATTTCTAGCTGAAGCAAAATTATCTTGCCAAGAATAGTCAACCACCCTTGCCCCAAAATTTTGAGCAATTTCCCTAGTGCTATCCGTCGAGCCAGTATCAACTACAACCATATCACTGGTAAGGTTTTTGACACTATTGAGACAGTTCGGTAAGCTTTTCTCCTCATTTTTCACAATCATACATAGGGAAATTTTACTCATAACTTTCTCAACTTTGTTAATTTTCTCTTAACTTTTAACAGGTAAACTCAGACTATAATTACTTTAAACTTACTTTGACTCTCCATGGATACTTTTGACGGTCAAAATTCCCTTCTTTTAAGATCTAAAAGACCTAACTGAGCCAGTTGATTTTAATAACTATATACAGATAATTGAACCATATATTAATTACTAAAAAAAATACCATGAATCAAGAATTATTGGCAAAAACTGCCCAAGAAACCGTTGTTCAAATTGAAAATGTCGATGTTTACTATGGAAGTCATAAAGCGGTAGCGGGGGTAAACTTAGAAATTCCTAAAAATAATGCTGTGGCTTTTATTGGGCCTTCAGGGTGTGGCAAAAGTACCATTCTCAGATGTATAAACCGCATGAATGATTTAGTAGCTAGTGCAAGGGTAAAAGGTAGAATTACTTTTCATGGCAAAGATATATATGCAAAAAATGTTGATCCTGTGGGCTTAAGATCTAGAATCGGGATGGTATTTCAAAAACCAAATCCTTTCCCTAAATCTATCTATGAAAATATTGCTTGGGGTGCGAGGTTAAATGGTTATAAAGGAGATATGGATCAATTAGTAGAGGAATCTTTACGTAAAGCCGCTGTCTGGGATGAAGTCAAAGATAAGTTAAAACAAAGTGGTTTAGCTTTATCCGGTGGACAACAACAACGGTTGTGTATTGCTCGGACTATTGCCATTAAACCTGATGTTATTTTAATGGATGAGCCTTGTTCTGCATTAGATCCGATTTCGACTCTTAAGGTAGAAGAATCTATCCACGAGTTGAAAGAAAACTATACCATTGTTATTGTTACCCACAATATGCAACAGGCTTCAAGGGTGTCTGATTTAACTGCCTTCTTCAATGCTAAGAGTGTTCAAGGGGGTGGTGGTAAATTGGGTTATTTGGTTGAATATGATAGGACTGAAAATATTTTCCAAAACCCTGCCGAAGAAGCGACTCAACAATATGTTAGCGGACGTTTTGGTTAATTCTTGCGGCGTTGGGTTATAATCAACCCAACTTTTAAAACTATCTTGATTCTAATAAAACTACACTATAGGCGCAGATAGCTTCTTGTCTGCCCACAGGCCCTAATTTTTCGTTAGTAGTGGCTTTGATACTAATTTGATTAGGTGCGATCGCCATTCCCCTAGCTAAACTATCCACCATAGCGGGTAAATAGGGCTTTAACTTAGGACGTTCAGCGACAATAACATTATCCATATTAACCACTTGCCATCCTTGATCTAAAACCAACTGATAAACTTGAGTCAATAACTTCATACTATCAGCCCCAGCCCACTGAGGATCACTAGGGGGAAAATAATGACCAATATCCCCCAAACTTAAGGCACCCAATAAAGCATCCATGATTGAATGGGTCAACACATCGGCATCACTATGACCCAATAAACCTAAACAATGGTCAATTTCTATTCCCCCCAAAATTAATTTTCTGCCTTCTACCAATCGGTGTAAATCATAACCATTGCCAATTCTAATCATTTTATTTGTAAAATAGAAAAAACCTCCTATTATTATAAAATGTCCATCGTACCTCTAGACTGGGAAGAATTAGAAAAACTAACGGATTATCAAATCGATAGAGTAAATGGACCTACAAACTCTCAAGCAACCCTAAGACTGTTCAATCACTCCGAAGAAGAAGTAAGAGTAACCCTTTATCGAGATAATCATGCTTGGTGTCCCTATTGTCAAAAAATATGGCTATGGTTAGAAGAAAAACAAATTCCCTACCGCATAAAAAAAGTAACCATGTTTTGTTATGGTCAAAAAGAAAGCTGGTATAAGGAGAAAGTACCGTCGGGAATGTTACCTGCTTTAGAATTGGATGGAAAAATTATCACCGAAAGCGATGATATACTAATCGCCCTCGAAAAAACCTTTGGTGTTTTAACCTTTGGAATGGAAGATAAAAAAGTATTGGCTCTGCGTAGGCTCGAAAGACTATTATTTCGTGCATGGTGTAGTTGGTTATGTTATCCGACTATGTTTGCTCAACAAGAAAAAAATAACCGTAAACAATTTATTGAGGTAGTTAAACAAGTAGAGAATGTTCTTTCTCAAACTCCTAGTCCTTATTTTTTGGAAGATTTTAGTACTGTTGATGTAATTTTTACGCCTTATGTGGAAAGAATGAATGCTAGTCTTTACTATTACAAGGGTTATTCATTGCGAGAAGAAAATCATTATTTTTCTCTTTGGTTTGATGCGATGGAATCTCGCTCTACCTATAGAGGTACTCAGAGTGACTTTCACACCCATGTCCATGATTTACCCCCTCAAATGGGTGGATGTTATAGTAATGGTAGCCCCCAAGCTATGGAAAATCAGCAAAAAGTTGATCAAGGAGATTGGTTTAATCTCCCGGATGTTGTCTATGGTGAACCAGAAAACTCCCGTCAAGAAGCACTACAGCGAGTATTAAAACATCGTCATAATATTATTAAGGTGAATCCGAGTGATGATATATTATTTGATCAAGCTTTACGATGTGCTTTGAGTAATATGATTACGGGGAAAACCTATCAACCTCCGACTCAATCTGCTCTAGGGTTAAGATATTTGCGGGATAGAATTAATGTTCCCCGTGATATGTCTATCTATGCAGGAAAGAGATTACGCACCGCCCTAGAGTTTACCGCAGGGTTAGATAGTGATATTCAACCGAAACCTTTGCCTATTCGCCATCGACGGGATCAAAATCCTCTTAATTTTCATTAGGATTTGTTGGCATTATCTTTATCTTTTCTTCGATAAATTGATCATTTTCATTTAGCATCCAACTAGATATAACTGTGGCTTTTTTTTTCATAATGGAGATGATAATATATGAGTAAGATTGCCATGCGATCGCACGATCAAACTCTGAAGGTACTGCTAAGTGATCAGGGTGAGAATGATAAACTCCGATAATGTCTAAATTTTGTTGACGGGCTTCTTTTTGTATTTTAACGATTGTTTCTGGGGCTATGGCAAAATTTTCTCGACTACCCAAATCAGGTTTTGCCATAGTTTCTTGGAAAAAAGATCTTTGATTTTCCCAATCATTTTTAGCAGGAATCACTTTGGTTAAAATATTTTTATCTTCTTTTTTTTTACCAATTAATAAACCACAACATTCTAAGGGATAGTGTTTGATACCTTCTTCTTTTATTTGTTCTAAGTGCGATCGATTTACTGTAATAGTCATTTAAATTATAATCAAAAATAAATAATTTCTATACTATGTTGTATTAAAAAAAAGAAAAGTTTTCCACTACTCAAAATAACAACTTATATTATTGCATAGCATCATAAAAATTTTGTAAATCCACATTAGCTTCTATAAAATCAGCTAAAGTATCTAATAATTCTTCCCGTTGTTGACGGTAATTAGGAATCCCCGTAGGCAAACAAGATAAGCCCCTTTTCTGTCGTAAAAAATTGAGCCATGAGCGTCGCCAAGCCCCGTTATCAAAAATACCATGGAGATAACAACCCCACACTGACTGAGTTTCATTAACCAATCCTAAACTAGGATCATCAAAAAGAGGATAATATTTAATCTTTCTTTGCTTGATTAAAGGAGCAATTAAATGTGTATAACCTTGATGAATTTCATAACCATTGATGGGAAAATTTTTCTGAGGATAGTTAGCATATACTTCCCGTTGACGGGTAATTTTTTCAGGTTTTAAAACTGTTTCTTGAGGCAACAAATTAATGCCTTTATACTCAGAAAGAGAACCCTCAAAATTATCAGGATCAAGAATTTTATGCCCTAGCATTTGATAACCACCACAAATACCAAAAATTGTCCCTCCCGCTTTTTCATATTCTTGTAGTTGCTTTTTCATGCCACTTTTGTCCAAGACTATTAAATCATCGATGGTGGTTTTTGTACCCGGAATAATTACCGCATCAGGACATCCTAACTCTTGATTTAACTCAACATATTCAATTAAAACATTACTTTCCGCTTCTAGGGGATCAAAATCAGTGAAATTAGAAATTCTCGGTAATTTTAAAACCTTAATAGTTAAATCATATTCAGTTTTTCTGCTACGCTTATTTAACAATCCTAAAGAATCCTCCGAAGGTAGTGCAGGATAAAACCAAGGAACTACTCCTAAAACAGGAATTTTAGTATATTCTTCCAACCACTCAATACCTGAGTCTAAAAGAGAAACATCTCCTCGAAATTTATTGATAATAATACCTTTAATTAAGGCTTTTTCATCGGGTTCTAGTAATTGTAATGTACCGACAATGTGGGCAAAAACTCCTCCTCTTTCGATGTCTGCCACTAAAATAGTGTCAGCGTTAAGGTGTTTTGCTACTTTCATGTTGGTTAAATCTCTATGTTTAAGATTAATTTCTGCTGGGCTACCGGCACCTTCACAGATAACTAAGTTAAATTCTTGGGAGAGGATTTTTAGACTTTCGGTAATAGCTTTCCAACCTTTGTTAAAATATTTTTTGTAATATTCTTTTGCATTAGTTACACCCACGTTTTTACCATTAAGGATAACTTGAGAAGTCATATTTCCTTGAGGTTTGAGCAGAATTGGGTTCATTTCTAATCGGGGGGTAGTTTTTGCTCCCCATGCCTGAAATGCTTGAGCATAACCAATTTCTCCCCCTGTGGAGGTAACGTAGGCGTTAAGTGCCATATTTTGCCCTTTGAAGGGAGTAACTAACCAACCTTTGCGCCAAAAGAGACGACATAAAGCGGCGACAAGGGTAGATTTTCCTGCGTGGGATGTTGTACCCACCACCATAATTGCTTTCATTTAATTTTTTTGTTTAATTGGCGATTAAGTTGAGTTGTGAGTATGATTTGTTCACAATTATTTTTTCTTACTGCCTTAGTTTTATGTTTTTTGGTTATTGATTATCTATGTAAATATACTTAACTTTACTAAAATTTTACTAAAATTTTGACTTATTATTCATTATTGGTGTACAAATTGCTCAAATTTTTATTGATGCAGTAAAATTGGTAAGATTTTTATGTAAAGTCTGGATTTAGGCAGTAATCATGTAAATAATGTAATTCTGAGTTTGCTTTGGAATATCAAAACCTTTAATTTTTGCTAAAGGTGCGTAAATCGTAAAGGTGATCAGACCTGCTATAGTTTCAATTATTGGATTAGGATCGAGAAAAGTGAAAATAACAGAAAATAAAATAAAAGTGGGGGAGTTTGAATGGTTTTATCGTGGTATTTTTCCCCTTGAGTCCACAGATAAAAACCCTGTTTTTTTATTACATGGGTTGCCTTCTCAGAGTTTTTGTTGGTGTGAAATTATGCCTTTTTTAGCTGAATATGGCTATGGTGCGATCGCACCTGACTGGTTAGGATGGGCGAATTCAGACAAACCAGA